>CAYYUU010001084.1:0-2940 GCA_964474955.1 uncultured Alcaligenaceae bacterium
AAACGAATGGCACGCGGACGAGAAGAGAAAATCTTTTCTGCTGCTGCTGCCCACTGCCTATAATGTCATAGGCCCGCCTCGCTTCGGCAATGCCGAGGTACCGCAAAGTTTTCATGAAAAATCCTTTTACCGTACGTGTTTCTGCGTACTTACTCCGTTAATACATTGTTGAGTTGGATCGTCCCTATCGAGTCTGCTTTCTCATCTTGAGAAAATGGCGGACGAGACTTGCTTTTTCAGTTCTCAAACTGAGAAAAGATGATAGGCTTAAATCGATTCTTCATCCCGTCGATTTCCTCAGAAGCGCGAAGGTTGGTTCGCATGGCAGCCCCAAAATCTCCCTTGGTCCTCGTCGCTGACGATGACCGTGCTATCCAGGATTGGACAAAACACCACGTTGAGCAGTGGAACTATCGCGTTGCGTCTGCCATCACGAAAGCCGAACTGTACCGACGTCTTTCGGAAGAAGAACCAAGTATATTGCTGCTCGATCTGTGCTTCGGAGAGTACGACGGGACCGAAATTCTCCAGGAAGTCCTTCGGCGGAATCCCGAAATGGTCGTCGTGATGTTCACCGGGGAGGGAACAATTTCCAACGCCGTCAACACAATTAAACTTGGGGCCTTCGAGTACATCACTAAGCCGGTCGAGCCACACCGGTTGAAGATGGTACTCGATGACGGAATGGAGAAACGGAATTCGCCAAACAAGGACGTCCGAGAATTCAAGGCCACAACAGCCGGGGAGCGAACTTGGGGGCCAAGCAACGAGTCATCTCAGAATGAGAACACTGATTCCCATTCTGAGACGAGCGGCGAGGCTTCGGGTCGGAAGGGCAGGTCGGCTCACGAGTCTTTGCTTCTCGGCAAGAGTCGTGCCATACGCGAGGTTCGGGAACAAATCGCCACCGTCGCTCCGACCGACGCCACGGTGTTGATCCTCGGGGAAAGCGGAACCGGAAAAGAACTCGTTGCTCGAGAAGTCCATCAGCTAAACGTTCGCCGAGACGGGCCTTTCGTCCCCGTCAACATGGCCGCGCTCCCGCGAGAGCTGGCCGAGAGCACTCTCTTTGGTCACATCAAGGGAGCATTCACCGGAGCCGACCAATCCCAGATTGGATGTTGTGAGGCTGCCCATGGCGGCACATTATTCCTCGACGAAATTGGCGAGATGGAGCATCGACTCCAGGGCAAACTCCTGCGATTTTTGCAAGAACGAACCGTTCAACGAGTCGGGTCGAGTACCGTCAATGCCGTGAACGTCCGCGTCGTTGCGGCGACGAACCGGGATTTGTTGGCCCGCGTCAACTCCGGCGAATTCCGGCGCGACCTCTACTACCGTTTGAATGTCGTGCCCATCGAGTTGCCGCCGCTTCGTGACCGTCGGGAAGACGTGCCGCTGCTGGCGAATCGCTTCCTCCAACGCTTTTCGCAAAAGTATTCCAAGCCGATGGCGAGTTTCTCGGACGAGGCGATGCAAGTTCTCGTCCGTTGCCTCTGGCCAGGCAACGTCCGGCAACTCGAAAACTTGGTGGAGCGTCTCGTCATTCTGAGCCAAACGCCAACCATCATCGCCGAAGCGTTGCCCGCGGAGGTCTACGAGACGGCGACCTCTGACCTCGGTTCCGGCGTGGGGACTTTCAGTCCACCCCCGCAACCCCCTCTTCCTCTCCAAGGCGAGACCACGATTGGAGTTCAGCCGTTGAAAGAACTCGAAAAACAAGCGATCATCCAGGCGTTGTATCAGACGAAAGGAAATGTACGCGAGGCGGCAAAATTACTTGGCAAGGGACAAGCCACCGTCTACCGGAAAATCAAAGAACACGGCATCGTTTTGGAAGAACTTGGCCGAACACCACAGACCGAGGATTGAGAGTCGAGGGTCTTCGAAAGGTGAACGGTGAAAGGTGAAAAATTGAGGGTTGAGGGTTGAGAGAAAGACAAGATTCTCACGCGAAGGCGCGAGCCTTAGCGAAGAAGGCTTTTGGTGCGAAGCACCGGAAAGCCTTCGAAGCGAACAGAACAAGCCGCGAAGGAAACCGAGAGGTGTGTGATGCGTCTTGTTCCCTGACCATTCTGGCTCTCGATCCCGGATAAGTCGTTCGATGTTGAGGTTGTCTTTCGCATGGTAGTTGCACGAGTTCGACGTCTGACTTCTTCGGATTGTCGTCCGCGTCGGCTGGCCAGGACAGGACCATCAAACTCTGGGACATCTCGAAGGTCAAGTGATCGGTGCTCGGAAATAGGCCAGACCTCACGTCTGCTGGACGGAAAATGTGACCCGGACTCCCCAAAACACGTACACAAAAAACACAAAAATACCTT
The DNA here is from genome assembly GCA_964474955.1 of uncultured Alcaligenaceae bacterium. Classification (GTDB taxonomy): domain Bacteria; phylum Planctomycetota; class Planctomycetia; order Gemmatales; family Gemmataceae; genus CAYRFQ01. Next base: position 2,325 of record CAYYUU010001084.1, read on the forward strand.
AGGTCCGATTTTTGTGTCTCGCACGCGAAGCGTGCAGGCAAGTGCCTGCACACGACCACCATTGTCTTTCTGTTCCTTGCTCCCTGTTCCCTGTTCCCTGTTCCCTGAATTGGTGGGCCTTCGCTTCGCTTCGCTCAGCTTGCCCCACCCTACAAAACAACACCACGAAATCCGGACAACAATACATCTCCCGTTCCACGCCCCAGTGACAAGGAGCACAACATCATTCTCCGCCGCAAAGATGTTTGTTGACTGAAGGCCAACATCCACCACGCCTCCGCAACCCTCAAAAAAGCAAATCACTTCTCCGCATGCTATCCCATCCGATTACAATGGTTTGGAAACGAGGACGCCCTTGAGGTTGGGCTTCACCCAACATGCCTCCAGGAGAGGATTGTCTCTCGCGCGCGGCAGAGCCGTGCCAAGAAGGAAAACGAACACCTATTTCTCTCGTGTTTCTCGCCCGCGGAGAACGGAACACGCCCAAATCGGCCTTCCGGCCAGGAGAATCCCAATGGCTCGACGAACAAGGAACCGGCTGCATCTCTGTCTCGTTCTGGTGTGCGGTTGGGTCGGTCTGGTGTGTGCGTCAACCAGTCACGGACAGACACTCAAG
>CAYYUU010001085.1:0-2937 GCA_964474955.1 uncultured Alcaligenaceae bacterium
CCATAACGAATGGCATCCCGACAGCATCAGCACGAGTGAGAACGCCGTCCCGAAGATGGCTGCGATGGTTCTCAGACTCCGTCTTCGTCCTGTCTCGCCCATTCGCGGATGGGTCGAGACGGAGGGACGGTCGGTCTGCTTTTGGTGCGACGTTGCCATTCTGTCTTGGGTTGCAGCTTTGGCCACCGCCAGCCTCCCTTCGGTCGAACCACTTCGTCTTCCAACTTCCGAAAGGCCCATTCCCGGTCTTATTCCAGTAGAACTTTCGGCATTAATTGAGAGCGTGGGGCGTATATCTTTTTCTGGAATGAATGGCAAGATCAAAAAGAGAGAATTGGGCACACGAAAACGACGGAAGCATCAGAAAACCATCAATCCCACAGGAGCGTTTTCTGTTTGGCGTGGGTTTTGAAAAATGGTCCAATGACGAAAAATGCTTGCTATTTCCACCCTTGAAAGTGAGCTAATCCGATGTCCGAAGAAATCAAACCTTACATCCCCGCGTCGCAAAAGATTCCCGAATTTACGTTCCAGGCAATCCTGCTAGGGATTGTCCTGAGCCTAGTCATGTGTGCGGCCAACATCTACGTCGGCCTCTACGCGGGGATGACGGTCAGCGCCGCGATTCCAGCATCGGTTATATCGATGGGCGTGCTGCGGGGTTTGCTGAAGCGCGGCACGATCTTGGAGAACAACGTCGTCCACACCATCGCCAGCTCCGGCGAAAGTTTGGCGGCGGGAATCATCTTCACGGTCCCGGCGTTAGTGCTCCTCGGGCTTTGGACGAATTTCAATTATTGGGAAACGACTCTCATCGCCATGAGTGGCGGCGTGATGGGCGTTGTCATGATGATTCCATTACGGCGACCCATGATCATCGAGCAAACGGAATTGAAATATCCCGAAGGCGTCGCCTGCGCGGAAGTGCTCAAGGCGGGCGACAAAGGTGGCGCAGAGATGTCGGGCATCTTCGTGGCTCTCGGACTCGGCGCTCTCTTCAAACTCTGCGTGTCGGTCGTGGGGCTCTTCAAGAATGCCGTCGAGGGGGGACTTCGTCTTGGACGAACGGGGCTCTACTTTGGGACCGACATTTCGCCGATGCTGATGGCCGTCGGATTTATCGTCGGTTTTGAGATTTCGTTGCTGGTGTTCCTGGGAGGGGCGATTTCGTTTCTCGGTGCGCTGCCGTTTCTTGCTGCCGGGGCGGACTTCGGTTCGAAAACCACCACCGAGGTGTTGATGGGAGTTAGGAATGCGAAAATCCGATTCTTTGGGATCGGCGCGATGGTCGTGGCGGGCTTGTATTCCATCGTGAAAATTGCCCCGAGCATGGGGTCGGCACTGCAGACGGCCCTCAAGGGCATTCGCGGTCCGACGACCGAATCCGATGTCTCCCGCACGGACCAAAGCATCACGGGCCGCCCTTTATTCACGCTTATGCTGGGCAGTCTTGTGTTGTCGGGCGTTGTCTACTTCATCATGCTTCGCCCTTTGACGTCGGTGGGTGCAGCACTGGGGACATCGTTTTTCACGTCGATCTTGATGTTCGTGCTGGCGTTCTTTTTCGTCGCGGTGGCCAGTTACATCGTCGGTTTGGTCGGTTCGTCGAACAGTCCCGTTTCGGGGATGACGATTTGCACCGTGTTGGTGACCGCCGGACTCTTGTTGTTGCTGGGCTACACCGGTCCGGCAGGCATGATCGCCACGTTGGGCGTTGCCGGAGTCGTTTGCTGTGCTGCGTGTACTTCGGGGGACATTTGCCAGGACCTCAAGATCGGACAGATCGTCGGCGCGACGCCGAAGCGGTTGCAGACCGGCGAGTTGATCGGGACCATTTTGCCAGCATTCATCATCGCTCCCACGATGCAACTCTTGCATAACGCTTACGGGATTGTGAAGCCGGCGAGAGAAGGCGTGCAAGCGCTCAAGGCTCCACAAGGAGTCATGTTCCAAAAGTTGGTCAGTGGGTTATTTGGCGAGGCAGAGATTCCGTGGGAACTTGTCGGTATTGGTGCGGCGGTCGGACTTGCCGCAATTCTGATTGATCGCTTTCTTCTGGAACCGCGAAAGGCGAAATTCCGCCTCCACGCTATGCCTCTGGCGGTCGGAATGTATTTGCCGTGGACCGTCACGGTTCCGATCCTGTTGGGTGGCATCGCGTTTTGGTGGGTGGAGCGACAATCGAAACGCCGCGGAGACTCCAAGGAAGCCCAAGAACAAACAGTCCATCGCGGTTTGCTCTTTTCTTCCGGGATTGTTGCGGGCGAAGCGATCATGGGTATCCTGATCGCGATTCTATTCCTGACCCCGTTGAAATTGCCGTTCGTGGATTGGTCTTCGGTCGGTTGGTTGGGAGACATCCTTTCGGTGTTGGGGTTGCTCGGGATGACTTGGTTGCTCGTTCGGAAGTCGCTCACGCGGAGTCCGTCGACCCCCCAGGCAAACGAATGATCTTGTTCGGAACGAGGCGTCGCACTACATTCCGCCCCTCGCAACCTCGCCGTCCAACTCGATCGCCGTCCAACTCGATCGCCGCGACAGAAGGCAAGACATGGGTGGGGCAATACGGAAACCGTTTCGTATCCTCTTGTCGTGTGACGGCGCTGAGCCCCAGAATCGTCTCTATGCCCACTTCCGAACTGGCGATGATGTCGGTATCCATTCGGTCGCCGACCACTGTTGTGTTCTCCGAACCGGAGTGAAGGCGAAAAAAGAATTCTTCACAAATTGAAACAACCCCCTTCTCATGATCCGGGGCTTTCGCTACACTTATTCCAACTTGAAACGTTGAACCCCCTTTTTCTCCCCGCACCAATTTCAAGTTCCGAGGTGCATCCCCCAAGCCAGTGCGAGCACTCGCGATGTCCGAAGAGGTTGATTCAAGCGCTTTTGTGGCTTTGCCAGCCGGGGAACACATGCGCCTTCGCCCGAGCATGT
>CAYYUU010001086.1:0-2935 GCA_964474955.1 uncultured Alcaligenaceae bacterium
CACCGACATCAACTTTTTTGCGAGGCTTCGATGACCAGTAAGAACCCGAACGATTATCAATTCTCGGCGTGTCATTCTGGAAACAACGTCCAGGTGACCGGAAATTACACCGGAACGGAAGTGGAAAACATCAAAATCGAAATTGGTCACAACAACCCCGGCTGGCAGGTCGTCGACTCTGTCGAACTCACCATCGGCCCTGGCCATCCCGTCGACCTGCCGTATGAGTTCGTCCCGCCACCATCGAATGCCAACGTGACCCACGTTCGCGTGTACGAAAAGGTCGATGGGACCTACCAGCAAATTTTCATGTCGTCGGTGGCATCCGTGTGTCCGGGGGAGGGAGGAGTCGGTTAGCCGTTCTCGCTCTCACAGGTGCGGGCTTTTTAGGCCTCGTTCCCTCCGCCTTCGTCTTGCTCGTCGGAGGAATCGACGAGCGGACAGAGTTTATCCACGCTGTCCAAAAGGGTGTCCATTGCGAAGGGTTTCCGGATGTAGTCGTTGACCCCGAGCATCTCGGCGTAGGCGCGGTGTCGGCTGCCTTCGTTGGCCGTAATCATGATGATTTTGGGGTGCATCAAATCGCGTTGTCGCAGCTTCTCCAGCACGAGAAACCCGCTCTTTTTGGGCATCATCATGTCGACGATGACGAGATCAGGTGCTTCCCGCTCGGCCGTCGAGAGGCCGATATTTCCGTCGGAAGCTGTGAGGACGCGATAGCCCCGTTTCTCCAAGACCATCCGCAAAGACGTACGGATGTCCGAATCATCGTCGACGATCAAGATTGTCTTTTTGTCGTCCGCCACGTGACCATTCCCTCAGGTTGTGATTCGTCCGGATGTTTTGGTCAAAAGAAAGGTGAAAGGCGAAAAGACAGAACAGGAAATGAAGCTTCGTTCTGTCCCTCGACCTTGATTTTCTTTCACCTTTCACCTTTCACCTTTGATCCCATTCTAAGTCTATCTCACGATGAATGCTACAATTCGGATTTGTGAACTTACGCCATCCAGACTTTCAGACCGTACGAGATTCTGTTTTTTTTGGAAGAGTCGTGTTTTCGACAGACTGTCGAAGTTTAGCAACTCGGTCAGCCGCCCTTGGGAGCTTGCGGTTGATAAATTTTTGTTGGATCGGGCGAAGCATCCGTTTCGCTCTTGGACGCACCTGTGGGGTTGGGTTCCCGCGTATCGACCCGCGTTTGAATTTGGAAGTCGTGTTCGTTTACTTCGATCGTGATTTCGATTTCGTCGTCCCCGATGGCCCGCCAATTGCGGTACTCCACACCGTCCAAACGCATCGTTACTTGTTGGGGGCGAGACAGATTGGCCACACGAAAAGTGGTGGAAGCTCCCCGCTGGGAAGGCGCGGCGGCATAGGTCGAGACGTTGAGAACACCTGTCTCTGCGTTGTTCCACGCACGATGAATCCCCAGCGTCGGATAGTCGACGTTTGTAACGGTTGGTTCGGTAAATCGCCGGGCGTAATCCTTGTTATTGAAAGCATTTATCCAAGCCCCAGGTTCGCCAGCTTCGGAGAGCATCAGCAACGCCGAAAGCTGACCTCTCGGATATTCCTCATCAAGACCGAACCACCAACCGAATCGGGTGCTTTCCTCGCCGAACCATCTTGGCTCGCAGTGGGCTTCGACGTAATTGCGAAGACGCTCGACTGTTGCCGTGTCGCCGAGTTCCCTCGCCACAAACAAGGCAGCCACGAAAAAACGAGGATCCGGAGTGATCGTGTGGAGACGTTTCGAGGGCTCGCTCCACCCCAACAGGCGGGCCGACTCGCGGTAGAGTAACTCACCAAGTTCTCGATTCTGCGGAATCACGTAGGGCGCGAGGGCAAGAGCGGCGAGTCCCGTGGCGTCATCCGGAAAAGTACAAAGGACCTCTTCGATGGGGTCGTAGTAGAGCGGAAACGAGACGAGCGACCCCTTTCGATCCAATTTCAGGAAATGCTTTTTCGCATACTCGACCCACTCGTCGTAAACGTGATGGTAAGAACTCCCCGCCGTCTGGTCGTACAACTGCAAGCCCAGTCCGGCGCCACTCAAGCAGTACGGCCAAATCTTGGTGTTCTCGCAATGTGGCCCTTGAGGCCGATCTTTCCATTGCAGGTTGAGGAATTCGGCGATGCGGTAATGCGTCCATTCGAATGTCCGGTCGCGATACCCGGCGACGCGAAAGGGAGCTTCCCATTTGTCGTCCCCGGCCACGTAGCGGTAGACCGAAAGGAGCAAGTTGAAAAATCCGCGGAAGAAGAGGTTGCCGTCGGAGCCGATGGGATCTGGTTGGAGTCCCCAGGGCTCGACACCGTTCGCCGTCCAACCAGGCGGATCGTACCGTCCCTGCAAATGTGGCGGAACCCAGGCGAGCCATTCCGCAGGATAGACGTCGGGATGCGGGTCGTGACCGATGAGCGTGAGCCAGTCGATCGCAGCCCAGAAACTCGTGTGACGTCCGACCAATTCATCAGCGATGCGAGTGTAGACCTCACGCCAAGCCGGCGTCTGGTCGGCCAGGATTGGCAGGATGTAAGCCGATTCCGCCAGGTCGAAACGGGGAATCGCACACATCGGCGCGGTGCTTGAGCGGTCCCACCACGGATGTGGTTCGCCGTTGACCGACCAATCGTCGGGCGTGGTGGCCTTGTCCCAAAGGAAACGCAGCCACCCGCAAGTTCGTTCGGAAAGGCCGGATGCCATACTCCTAAAACTCCTTGTGTGGCTCGCCAGCTGCGACACGCATCATGTCGAGTTTTCTGCGTTGCTCCCAAGCGGCCGTCCAATCCGAATCGAGTTCGGCTTTAGCTGGCTCTCGGAGAGTGCATTTGGCGGCTGCAATGTCATCACGTGGTTTGACATAAGCACCGGGGAGCCTGACGGGACGTCGAATGGGTTCGCGGGGTGGCGCGACCTGTTGTATCGTGCCAT
>CAYYUU010001087.1:0-2179 GCA_964474955.1 uncultured Alcaligenaceae bacterium
GGCTCGCGTGTAACTACGACAAACACAGAAAACCGGATAACAATAAATTTCGCATTCCGAGTGTGCCTACTACTTTTGGTAACGGCACACGGAGTGTGCCTACTACAAAAAATACAGACAGAACAGGCATCCTGCCTGTTCTACGAACTTCGTCTTGAAAATTACTCTTTCGATTTCTCGACAGGTGCGAACGCCATCGAAGTTTGGACCGGATAGTTACACGTACATCCCGAACTGGCCTCGGGCACCAACAATAATCCGCCAGCCGGAATCATGTTGATCCAACAACCGGGTCGCGTACAACTTGTGACTTTGGAGTATTTTGTCGCCTCCAAATCGAACATGGTTGGGTTGGATTGCCGGAAGAAAAATGTCGAAGCCGATGCCGATATCGTGCCGCAACCGCGTCGGTGATTCTTGGCCCAACCCACGGCTATTTGTTTGCCGGTATGTAAGTCATAACCATTCGGTTCGACGAATAGCTTGTCGCCGACGATGACCGGGTGATGATCTTGTTCGCCGTGGCTGCCCCCGATGCCGGTGGTTTGGCGTTGGGTGTGGGACCAAACTCTCTTGCCTGTTTTGGCGTCAAGGGTGAGGATGTCGAAGAGGACCCGGTCTTGTTTTCGATTCGATCCGCTATTGCGAGAACCAACAGCAACGACCTTTCCTTTGGCGTAGCTCAAGTACAGAACGTGTCGGATGGTCCTGAACGGATATGGCACACGCACTTTCGACTACCCGTCTTCAGATCAATGGCGACGACGTCGGCTCCTTTGCCGACGAGGTCGGCGAGCGTCGCTCTTGCGTTCTTCGAGTTAAGCGTGGCCGGATTGCGGCTCTCGACGAAGTAAATCGTATCATCGCTGATTGCAACGGTGGGATTGACTATGAGACCGTTGGCTGCTTTGTAGGACCACTTCGGTTGACCAGTCTTTGCGTCGAGTACAAACATTCCGTCGCTGCAAACCAATGGACGGGCGTCAAAGTAAGTGCCTTCTTCAATGGCGGCTCGGCTGTGGTCTCGGCGAGAGGCTCCCTTTATGGTCGAGCTACCCACAACGAGATTCCCGACAGTCGCCACGTAGCCCCACTCCTGTTCCTTTTCCGAGAGCGCTTCGGGAATCGATAACTTACGATTGAGTTTGCCGGTTTTTGCGTCGAGTGATAGACAGTTCTTGCCTTGCACGACGAAGAACGAATCCTTACCCGCCGCGAGGTAACTGCAATCACGATAGGCTCCGATCCGGCGTGAGCCGGGGGTTACCTTCTTCCAGAGAACAGTTCCGTTATACGAATCGACGGCGACAACTCGGTCATTGCCCGGGAGGAACAAAATTCCGTTCTTCCAAAGAGGCGCGACGGTTCGATGATGCCGATCGATCATCTCGCGTGGTCCGGGTGGGCCGAACCACTGGAGTTGGAATGGCCCCTTGACGAGCTTATCCATGCTCGAAGCCGTGTTGCCCGTGTCGCCATAGAAGTGTGACCACTCACCCGCGCCGGCAATCGTACCCCGTTTCCAAATCGGTTTGCCCTTGGACTGGAGAATTCCACCGAAAGGTCGGACCATTCGTCGAGTTGATTGTAATATACTTTTGCTCCCCTTCTTCGTTACCGCACCACTCACGTCTACGACGTTGAACAAAGAATCGGCGTAGGGTAACTGTTGATAATCCTTGACGTGATGAACCGTAATTTGTCCGGCACGGAAGCCAGCCTTCTCGATATGTTTGCGGATCTCAGAAACTACTTTCGGATCTACGTGAGCTACGATGATTTTTCTATGCGATGATTTGGCCTCAGCGATCGCGTCTTGCACACTGCCGCCGATGAGTAATGCATACCCTTTTTTCTCGGGGGCATCTGGTCGAGTATTCTTATTGTTAGTTCTACGTTCATGATGCGTAACTTTCTGAGGTTGCTTGGCCGCGAAACAATATATCTTTCCTTTGTCGGTGCAAACATAGAGTCGGCCTAGCGAGAGGGCGAGGGAATGAGCTTTTCCGTCGATGGTTGCGGTCCACTGGATTTTGCCGGACTTCGCCGCGATTCCCGCGACCTTCCCGTCGCCTCCGGCAAATCGATACTCGTCATTCCCAATAAAACTGAATGGATAATCGTTGGGAATGTCTGTAGTAGCTTTCGGGAGCACTTTCCCGCGTCGTGAGAGTTGACC
>CAYYUU010001087.1:2189-2931 GCA_964474955.1 uncultured Alcaligenaceae bacterium
ACGTAGAGGCGATTTCCTTTTCGAGCGAGATAGCCCTGGGCCGAAACATTGACTTTTCCCTTGGCCTTGATCTTCCCCGTCTGGATGTCGAGCTCAGCCTGATGGACTCCCTGTTCCGGAAAGATCCCGGCGCAACAAAAGGCATGATCCCCGTCGACGAGCACACCCGTTCGAATCGGCCAGGCACTGATGATACGCGAGTTGCCGGGAATTCGGCGGTCCGATGGAGCAACTCGCGTTTTCCAAACGAGTGAGCCATCCGCTGCCTTGAGACAGTAAACGTGTCCGTCGTCCGATCCTACAAGTACCTGTTCATCAAAGACACAGGGCGCAAAACGAACCGGGCCTTCGGTGGAAAACGTCCATACAACATGCCCCGTTTTTGCATTGAGACAATAGACCTTATCATCGGTCGACGATCCAAAGTAGAGTCGATCACCAACCGTCACGACGTGATAAGCTCGGTCATAAATGACGCGGGCGGGCAAATCATATCGCTTGTTCCAAAAGTCTTGTTTCGCAGGTAACGGCCACGCGGGAGAGGGTGCGTAAGGTGCGTCGTATTGCCACTGAAGGTGAAGAGGGAGTTTGACTTTCGCGTCCGTCATACCAGTTCGTTCGTTATCGTGGCGGTACGTCGGCCAGTCCTTGACTTCGACGCGGGTGAGTTCTTCCACGGGGAATCGTATGATGCGATCCTGGAATCGTTTCTGGATTTCTTTGTCCGAGAGAACCCGGTCCC
>CAYYUU010001088.1:0-2925 GCA_964474955.1 uncultured Alcaligenaceae bacterium
CGCGGGAGAAATTGCCGCACGTGTAGCAGGGACAACGGGACTCCAGAGGTTTTGGATCTCGCCGGTGTTTTGCATTTCGCATCTTGACGACGCCATCCCACACGAAAGCCGTCGCGTTGCGTCCGTTTCGGGTCGGCATGACGCAATCGAACATGTCGATCCCAACGCGAACGGCACGTAACAGATCTTGCGGCCGACCGACGCCCATGAGGTATCGCGGCTTGTCCTTCGGAAGCCGGTCGGCCGTCGGTTCGAGGGCGGTCATCATCTGGGCCGGTGTTTCGCCGACGCTAAATCCCCCGAGAGCGTATCCGGGGAACTCCATCTCGACGAGGGCGTCGGCACACTTCGCACGCAGTTCCAAGTCCGTGCCACCTTGCACGATCGCAAATTGTGCCTGGTCTTCTCGAGTGTGTGCGTCCCTGGATCGCCTGGCCCACTGGATGGTGCGCTCGACGGCGACTTGCCAGTACTCTCGATCCGTGTCGAACGGAGGGCATTCGTCGAGCACCATGGCGATGTCGGACCCGAGGTTCTCTTGTATCCGTACGGCCTTCTCGGGCGTAAGTTCGAGCAAGTCGCCGTTGATGTGGGATCGGAAGACGGCGGCCTCGTCGGTAATCTTCCGCAAGTCGGCGAGGCTGTAGATTTGGAACCCACCGCTATCGGTCAGGATAGAGCGATCCCATTTCATGAACTTATGGAGTCCACCGAGTTCGGCAATGATTTCGTCCCCTGGTCGCAACGCGAGGTGATACGTGTTGCCCAACACGACTTGGACGCCGACCTCTTCGAGTTGGGCCGTCGTGATGCCTTTCACGGTGGCTTGCGTACCGACGGCCATGAACACGGGGGTATCGACGATCCCGTGTGTTGTTTGCATTCGACCCACACGGGCCTTGCCGTCGGTTTGGAGAACTTCGAATTGGAGGCTCATAAGTTTTGATTGTAGAGCCGACGAAGAAAAACGAGAAGTGGAGATGTCCAAGGAGTTTCGAGGTTTTGGAATGTCCCACGCCAACCGAAACGCGAGCGAGGGACTATGAGCGTGAGCGGGAAATACGCTTCAGGCCTTTTTCTCTTCGGAAAGCCATTCCTTCACTCGCGCTTCGTCGTCCCCTCCGGTATGATAAAAACGTCAGTGCATACTCGGCAGACCACCGAACCTACTTGGGGGCTTGACCGAGGTTGTTTCCGGTTCCCTTCTAGCAACGAACTCGCTTGTAGTCGCGCCGGTCTCCCAAAACTACGCATTCGAATTTGAGGTGCCAACGAAATGATCGAATCTAAACAGTACGGTGACGTCACGGTGGTTACTTTCACGAAGCCGAAGATCATGGACGAAATCAACATCCAGGCCTTCGCCAACCAACTGTACAAGCTGGTAGATGAAGACGAGGGGTCGAAACTCCTTCTGAATTTCGACGGCGTGAAATACGTTTCCAGTAGTGCTTTGGGCAAACTCGTCACGCTGAACAAGAAGATCAATGAAATAAAGGGTCAACTAGTCCTCTGGGGCATGGACCCAGACGTGTATGAGGTCTTCGCGATCTCGCGACTCGACCAATCACTGCGGATCGACACGGACGACAGTGGCGGAGTAGAAGGGGCACTTTCGCGAATGAACTCCTGAATAAGAACTTCCATGAGGGAAAGTGATGGTTAGTTGTCCACATAGTTCGAGGAATGTTTGGCCTGAGGTCGGTTTTGTCCGAACACCGAAACTTCGGCGCTTCCGCGTGCCGATATCTCGGCGCTTCTGTTTCTCACTTTTCCGTATGTTTGGTCTTATTTAACAACTCGATCAAGGACGTTGTTAGGCACGTGATTCTGTCTATCGATTCGGCCAGGGGTAGTGTTGGTATTCACCAGTGTGCCAAAGTAGAATCCAGAGGCCGACCTTTTTTCGAATCACATCACAAAACAATGCGAAACTTGAACTTCGCGAACGTTCACCAAGACGACAGTGATTGATCCGACCACGGCGGCTCCTCTCAATCATTCAAGGGCTGTGCACTCCGCAAATACGCAAACAGGTCCCGCACCTGCTGCTCCGTATAACGCTCCAACAATCCTTCCGGCATGAGTGATTGCGAAACCGCTTTCATTCGAGCGACGAGGTTGCGCTCGACGGTTATGTCTTGCCCCTCGGCAGTACGAAGGATGATAATCTTATTATCTTGATCAACCAAAAAACCACTCAAGAGTCGTCCATCTTTCGTGCCGACAAGATATGTTTCGAACCCTTCTCGGATTTCGGCATTGGGGTTCACAATATGGAGGAGCATATTGGCAACATCATCACGCTTATATGTTGTGAGGTCCGGACCTATCTTTCCACCCTTGTCAAATAACGTATGACATTTTGCACAGTTCGCCAGAAATAACTTCTTGCCCGGATATGGTGAACCGGGTTTGTGGTTGAGCACACGCTTCAAGTGAGCGATCTTCTTCTGCATCTCGGCGGTCGTGGCTCCTTGAACACGTCCCCACGTCTTTCTCACGAGCTGGGCCAAACGTGTGTCGTCGTGTACGGTCATTTTCCGAACGACAGAGAGCGGAACGTTCGCTTTCTTGATATCGCTAGAACTCACGGCTTCGGCCAAGACAATCGTCCACTGCTTGCGGGTCAACAGGACCCCTTGGGCGACAATTCTCACGTCTTCAGAAAGCCGGTCGTGTTGTTCGAGGATCGTTTTGGCGATGGCCGGATCATCGAACGCCTGCAACGAGCCGAGAGCCGCAATTCGAATGGAGGGAGTTTTGGACTGTTGGAAAAGTCGCAGCAACACCGGCAACGCTCTTCGCTCACGAATCTCCCCGAGAATCTGGATGAGACCTTCTCGCGTTTTCGTTGTTCCCTTGTCAGTCCGCAACAACGCCAAAGATTCTTGGAGCGCCTTCTTCTCGCCAAGTCGCAAACGC
>CAYYUU010001089.1:0-2893 GCA_964474955.1 uncultured Alcaligenaceae bacterium
CGTCGCCACTTTATTCACCAAAGCCCGAGTCAGTTTACTCTTGTCCGCGAGGAGAATCTTCTTGTAATCCTCGAAATTCTGGAATGACTTGCCGTCGGGAGTTTCGCCCGAAGCATCGACTTTCGGACCGATTCGCCACGACACTCTTTGCCCAAATGTTTGCTCCTTCGATGGACGCGGATGTTTGTTATTGAGCGATCTATAGTGTGTCCGCCATCCACCCATCACGTCATAGTTTTCCAACGCAAACCCTGGCGGATCGATGTGGTTATGACAGGCCGCACAACTCGCGATGTTGCGATGCTTGGCCAGTTGCTCGCGAATCGTTTTGGCTCCCCGGATGTCGGGCTCGACGCCGGGAATTCCAGGCGGAGGTGGTTGCGGTGGTTCGCCAAGAATCCGCTCCATCACCCACGCCCCGCGCATCACCGGTGATGTCGTCGTCCCGTTCGCCGACACTCTCAGAACACTGGCATGAGTTAACACCCCGCCACGGTGGCTGTCCTTGGGCAACGTCACCTTGCGAAACTTCAGTCCCTTCACGCCGGAAATGCGATAGTGCTTCGCGAGCCTTTCGTTAAGCATCGTCCAATCCGAGTCGATGAATTCCAGCAAGCTGCGTTTATTTTGCAACACTTCCTCAAAGAATCCTTCCGTCTCGCGCACCATCGCTTCGTGAAGCAAGTCATCGAATTCCGGATAGAGCTTTTTGTCCGGCATGGTGAAATCGATCTGTCGCAAATTGAGCCACTGTCCGACGAAATGTTTGGTGAAGCGCCGGGCCTTCCGATCCTTCAACAATCGCTCGGTCTGTGCACGGAGGATCTCTGGCTTGTGCAGTTCTCCCTTTCGTGCGACTGACAAGAGGGTGTCATCGGGCATCGAACTCCAGAGGAAATACGAAAGCCGAGACGCCAACGCGAAGTCGTCGAGCCTGCCGCTTTTCTCCAACCGGAAGAGAAAATCAGGCGAGCATAGCACGGCCAAATACGCGGCGCGAAGCGCCTCTTCGAAGTTCGCTCCGGCTTTTCGCTCGGCCTCGAACAGTCGAAGATATGGCGTGACTCTCTCTGCGCTAATTGGCCTGCGAAACGCCAACGGAAGGAACTGTCCCAAAAACTTGCGAGCGTCCGCCGTTGGATTCTCCGATAGGATTTCGGCTTTTGGCTTTTCGCGCCTCCGTTTTGGCTTGGTCCGGCGTATCGTTAAATCCCCAAACAACAGCTTGTGTCCTTTGCCGGGCCAGTCGCCGACCAACGGCCCTTCGATTTCGACCGATTGAACCGCTAGACCCTTTCCCTTGTAGCCCGCGAGACCGTTTTCTCGCAAGGCACGCGGAAAGACGCTTAGTTGCGGTAATAACCGAATCGTTTCACGCGGTTTCAGTGTGGCTTTCAATTCGATCGTTGTGGGTTCGCCAGGTGGCAGCGAGAAGAAACCTTGCTTATGCGTCCCCGACTTCGCAAACGGGGCCCCCGTATAAATGGCGAACACAATCGGATCCTTTGACTGGTACGCATAGCCTTTGATTCGAACTCGGTAGAGGCCTTTCTCTTTGGGTCGAAACTCATACAAGGTAATCGCTGAGAATCGCCCGTTGTTAAAAAACACAATCGCCTTGTCGGCTCGTTTCAACCAATGCTTGCCAAGGTTGCGTGCGTTTCTTCCGTCGCCGAACGAATACGTTGCTTTCGTCTTCTTGGGCGGCATTTGCTTTCGAACCGCAGCATCGAGCGCGTTCTCTCCCGCCTTCAAATACCGTTGAAGATGAACCGACGACAGATTCAGAGCCTCCCCGACATTGTCGAAACCATGTGCTTTGCCGTCCTTTGGAAGCATCCCTTTCAGTTCGACCTGAATTCCCAACAAATCGTGGAGCGTGTGTTCGTATTCGTAACGATTGAGCCGACGCCACACGGTCGACTTTCGTTTGTCGGCGGCCTTCGTCAGATCGTTTGCTATTGCATTGAGAAATGTGACCTTGGCGTCTTTCGGAATTCGGCGAGCACGTTTACCAGGTGGCATCTCTCCTTTGGCAACGCGGTCGTGGACGCGAACCCACTTGGCCATTGTGCTTTCGCTTGCAAAATCGAAAGCCAGTTTTTCGAGATCGAGCCCGCCCTTTTTGGTCTGCGAATCATGACACCCAAAACACTGGGCGTCAAGGAAAGTTCGAATTGCCTTGGGCGAGGATGCGGCCTCTTGTGCTAGCAGCGCAGGTACTGCCATCATCGCACAAAGGACGGCAACAGAAAAAGGTCTCCAACTCATTCGATAGTACCCTTGAGATTCGCGGACAAGAAGCCGCTTCCGCTACGGGAGGGAGGTTTCGTTGTGGGAAAAATCTTGCCGATTCGGTCTTGGCTGCATTGGCCGGGAAAGTAACTGAAATTCTACTCACATTTTACACCAGGAAAATCGCAAGTGGAATACCCCCCGCTTCTTTGTTTTTTGTCTTTAGTAGTAGTAGTAGTAGGCACACTCCGTGTGCCGTTGTCTTTCCTTTAGTTTTGGATTGCGGCAGCTCGCTGCCGCTCTAGTATTTTCGGATCCCTCGCTTGCCGCATCGGGTTGGTGTAAGAATCCTCGCTCGCGCTTCGGGTTGGTGTGTTTTGGATTGCGGCAGCTCGCTGCCGCTTTGGTATTTTCGGATTCCTCGCTTGCGCTTCGGGTTGGTGTAGGAATGTCTCGCTCTCGCTTCGGGTTGATGTTTTGGATTGCCGGAACTCTCCGGCGTGCTGGTCTTTTTGCTCGTCTTTTCGCTTTATATTCCCTCTTCACTAATCTCTATTCCCTTTCTTGCGCCGCACCCACCGCACGGCATCAGCAATTACATAGCCATTGGCCCCGTCGTTGCGGATCGTCACCGAGCCTATAGTTCCCGCTTCGAACC
>CAYYUU010001090.1:0-2893 GCA_964474955.1 uncultured Alcaligenaceae bacterium
GCCCCGTGTGGACCGGTGAACGTCTTGTGTACATTGTAGTGCATCATGTCCGCGCCGAAATCGCCGGGGCGAGTCTTCCCCAGAATGGCGTTCATGTTCGCCCCGTCGAGGTACACCAATCCCCCCTGCGTGTGGACCATGTCGGTGATCGTCTTGATCTGATCGTCGAAGAGCCCAAGTGTATTGGGGTTAGTGATCATGAACACCGCGGTTCGTTCGTCGAGTTTGGTCTTGAAATCTTCCAGATCGACGAGCCCACGCGAGTTACTTTTGATGGTGACCGAATCGAAGCCCGCGATGGCCGCACTGGCCGGGTTTGTCCCGTGCGCGCTGTCGGGGATCAGGACGCGAGTTCGGTTCTCCTTCTTGTCGTTAAAGTATTTGGCCGCGACCAACAACGCGGTTAGCTCACCCTGGGCGCCCGCCGCAGGTTGGAGCGATACGGCAGGAAGTCCCGCAATCTCTCCCAAGAATCGCTGCATCTCGAACAACATCTTGAGCATGCCCTGGGATGCCGAGTCGTCCTGGAGGGGATGCACGTTCGCCATTCCCGGCAGCGAAGCAAGTCGTTCGTGTCGCTTCGGGTTGTACTTCATGGTGCACGACCCGAGCGGATAGAAGTTCGTATCGATCGCCATGTTCCGCGTCGACAAGTTGACGAAGTGGCGGACGAGGTCTAGTTCGCCGACCTCCGGGAGTGGAGGAGGAGTCTTCGCGAGCGTATTGGATGGGAGAAGTTCATCGACCTCGCCAACGGGGACGTCGCATTCGGGCAACCGGTGCGCCCGTCGATCGGGTCGGCTCATTTCGAATAACAGTTCTGTTGATTGTGCTTTGTCCATCGTATTTCCGGAGGAAGGGATTTATCGTGTGCTGGGCAGTTCAACACCCACGGTATTTTGTCTTTCTTCGATGAGTGTGCGGATTGACAACTGGTCAAGTTCCTTTTCGCGGAGCAAAAACATTGCAATGACGAAGAGCTTTTGGCGGAGCGAAAAGCAACTCTCCGAACACCACTTACGTGTTCTTGAGTTCCATCCCAAGCGCCTCGACGAGTCCATCGATTTCGGCCTTGGTTCGTTGCTCGGTCACGGCAACACTCATGCAATTCTCAAAGCCCTCGTACCAGGTACCCAAAGAAAGTCCAGCGTGATAACCGCTGTGGCGAAGGGCAGTCAACAATTCTGGAACGTTGGCGTCGAGTTCCAACGTGAACTCTTTGAAGAACGGGCGGTCGAATCGCAGACCCACTCCGGGCAACTCGGCGAGTCGCTGGGCCGCGTAGTGTGCTTTTCGCGCGCACAATTCTGCCGTCTCCTTCAGCCCCTGTGGTCCGAGCGAAGCCAAGTACACCGTTGCTCGCAGGGCAAACAATCCCTGGTTCGTACAGATGTTACTCGTGGCCTTCTCGCGGCGAATGTGTTGTTCGCGAGTTTGTAGCGTCAGGACCCAACATCGTTTGCCGTTGTGGTCGGTCGTCTCTCCGACGAGTCGTCCGGGCATCTTTCGGACGAATTCAGTTTTACAGGCCAGCAACCCCAGATAGGGGCCGCCAAAGGAAAGTGGATTGCCCAGACATTGGCCTTCGGCAATCGCGATGTCGAATCCCATGTCGCCCGGTCGCCGCAACACCCCGAGGCTGATTGGATCAAAGCTCACGATCGAGATGACGCCGTTGTCCTGGCAGAGGGCCACAAGTTCTTCGGCTTCTTCGAGATTTCCAAAAAAGTTCGGATGCTGGACGACGAGGCACAACGTGTTCTCGTCGATCTGTTTTTCCACTTCGCTCGGGTCGATGAATCCGTCCGGCGTTGGCAAAGTGACGATTTCGATTTCGAGGTTCGCCGTGTACGTCTCAAGGACTTGGCGATACTCGGGGTGAACGCTTTCGGGGATGAGGACCTTGTTTCGCTTTCGGGCATGCGAAAAGGCCATCAACACGGATTCCGCGACAGCGCTACCGCCTTCGTAAAGGCTGGCGTTGGCCACGTCCATGCCCGTGAGCTGACAAATCAAAGTCTGATATTCGAAGAAAGCCTGCAGACTTCCCTGACTAGCCTCTGCCTGGTAGGGCGTGTACGCCGTGTAGAACTCACTGCGGCTCGAGATGGCATCCACCACAGCCGGAATGAAATGGTCATACGCACCACCGCCGAGGAAACAAACCGCATCGTTGCAGGACTGGTTCGCGGCGGTGAGTCGTCCCATCTCTTGTTGCAGTTCTTGCTCGCTGAGCCCCTTGGGTATGTCCAGGGAACCTTTGAGCCGGACTTCGGGGGGAATCTGTTCGAACAGTTCATCAATGGATGAAACGCCGATCCGCTTGAGCATGGCAGTGATATCGGCTGGAGTGTTGGATAAGTATTCCAACGGATCACCTCATCTATACTATTTTTCGGTCTGAATTATGAGTCGCTTCGAACTCGAAAGAAAAGTGAGCGAGCGGGTTCGTGCTACATTCGGCAACATACTGTATTAATATACGAGCGTCGAGCAAAAAGAAAACGGCAACCAACGTTCGTGGGGATACGTTGGTTGCCGTGCGAGGTCTGGCTCGGGACGCGGACAACCTCCTTGGAATTACTTCCAGCGGTGCGCCGTGAGGGCATTCAGTTCGCGTATGAAAACTTCGCCATCGACGACGGCCAAATGTGCCCAAGTTTCCGCCTGACTCACTCGTTTACGGTCCAACAACTGAAATTTTTTCGGGTTCGCTTTGATCAAGTAGAGAACGCCCGTCTGATCGAGGGCGAGAATCTTATTCCCCTGGGCGACCATGCTCCAATACTGACCATATCGGATGGCCGTCGACCATTTCGTTTTGCCATCCTTCAAGTCGATGCAGTAAACCGTGCGGCTCCGCAAGTGGGCGTATGCGTACCCGTCGATGATC
>CAYYUU010001091.1:0-2893 GCA_964474955.1 uncultured Alcaligenaceae bacterium
GGCCTTCGCTCGCGCTTCTTCAAGCTTGTCGAAACGCCAAGACAAAAAGATCCTTCCGTCGCGCTTCCGGCGTATCGATTACGCGGACATCCAACTGCGGCGTTAGTCGTCACCGAAGATGGACAAGCGAGGCACGAACGTTCGGGCGAGACGATCCACGCGAGATCGAGGAAGAGCCGCCGCCGCTTTGGTCACGGTGAGCGCCAGGTTGGCCTCGTGAGTGAACGTCACGTTGTTCACCCGCGCAGACACTTTGATGACGAAGTCCGAGCGAGAAAGCGGCTTGAGGTTCTTCTGGGTCTTGAGGGTGATCTTCACGTTGTTCTGGCCCTTGCCGATTTTGGCGTTGCCGGCACTGATGCCCCCGACGCCTCGCGGAGTGTCGAGCTGGACCGTAAATTCCCCTTTGTAATCATGCAGGCGATCGACCTTGACGAGGATGTCTTGGCTTTCCCCGGCCTTGATCTTCACCTTCGGCGTCGATAACTCGACTTTTGCGACCTTGTTGTAGACCTCGAACTCGATCGGCGGCGTGGTGACGTAAACGTCCAGATTTCGCTTCCGTCGGTCCTTCGGGTTCTCCTGATACTGGTACTTGGCTTTCCCCTGGAAAACGAGGTTATAAATCCCCGGAATCGTGTTCGTGGGGATCTGGAACTTGACAGTTCCTTCGTTCTTGCCCTTGCCGATGTTCACGTTGGGTGTGTTGAGATACCTGCCGTTGGAGAGAGCCGGGGCGGACAACCGTACGAGTTGGATTTGGGAATCGAAACCCTTCCATTGGCGATTGGCCTTCACCTTCACCTCGACACGCCCACCGACGGGAGCCTCCATCTTTCGTTTTTCCGGCTCAAGCGAGTAAGGAGCTTCCTTGCGGACGGCCAAACAAAAACTCCGCGAAAGACGACTGATGCGGGGAGTGTTGTTCGGGGCACTCCAAACGACGGCACCGGGAATGACTTCGCGGACAACTTGCTTTCCATCAATCGTGGCCGTCGCCTTGATCTGGAAATCTCCAGACCAGTCGGGGGCATTCTTCTCCGCCTCGAGTACCAAGACGCCGTTGTTCAAGCGTGGGCCAACGTACTGCGGCGCACATTTGACACCTTTTGGTAACCCCGTCACTTCGATCTTGACGGCGTCGTTAAAGCCTCCTTCGCGGACGACGACAACGTCGACCGACTCGGCACCACCACGATAGAGCGTGAAGCCGCCAACGTTGGCTGTGTTGTTCTCGACGACCAAGACGTGGAAATCGGGATCATTCTTCTTGACGTCGACGCGATAAACGAATCGCGGGCCATAGCGTTGGTTCGCCGTATACGTCTGCACGAGCAAGGCATATTTTCCGTCCGCGGGCACCCGGAATTGCCCTTTCGGATCGAGAGTGTAGAAGGGAAGGTCGCCCACGTTCGTGGGGAGTTCGGTGTGGTCGTCGTACGTCGCCACGACCCGGCGATTCTTTCCGAGTTGGATGATTTGGAGGTATAGATTCATGGCCGGACCGAAACGGTCGGCGAATCCTTCGAACGTGTAGGTTTCGCCCTTTTTAGCGTTGAAGACGTAAAAGTCCTGGTCGCCAGACTCTTCAATCATCCCGCAGAAGGTCGTCGGCAGAGTGATTTCTTGGGCTTTTTCTTCGGAGTTGTTTTGGCCCTTCTCGATGACGACGGGGTGCTTCGAGTAGGTGATCAACGCAGGGTTCGAGAGCTGTTTGTCCTTCTTCACGCGATAACCAAATCCGCTCAACGAACAGTTTTGTAACAGTTGCAAGCCGTCGAAGTCGAGCTTGCCCGTCTTCCAACCGTCGTCGGGAGCACTTACGTCGACGATGGCACTTTCCACCGGCATTCCGTCGACTTCGAGATTCGGCACGAGTTTCCCGCCCGGCAAATTCTTTCCGTACAAAGTCACCTTGCTCGACTTGCCGGCCTGAATCACGGGAGGATAGATCGCATCAATCCACGGACCTGTCGAGATGCTCAATCGATAGAAGTAGTCCGATCCACCGGCAATGTAGGGGGGTTCGTGCAGCCGTGCGTAATACTTCCCGTCGGACTTGGCAGTGAAGGCAACGACGGCGTTGCGGTCGCGGTAGTCGCTGTTGCTCGCCAACAACCTGTCCTTCGAGTCGTAAACTTCGAGGGTCGGCGTGAGCTTACTATCGATCGTAGACGCGTCGCACGAAAGCGTGACGGTCTGGCCCTTTTTGGCCTCAAAAATAAAGTAGTCGACGTCCGTACGTCCACCGATGGTGCCGTTGATCGTGGTGTTCAACTCGACCGGCTGGGCCTGTTTGACCAGGCCATTGTTCTCCTTCTCGTTGACTTCTTTCAAGTCTCCGACCACGAACGCACGCGGATTACTGATTCCCCACTTCCCAACGGCCCGGACGTCATACTTGCCGACGGGAACGGTGCCCGGAATCGTGATTTTGAATTTCGGTGGAGGAGTTTTGTTGTTGTTCTTCTTTTTCTTCTTCTTGTCTTTTGGTTCGGGCGGTGGAACGAACTCGGCTTTGATGCGCGAATCGCTGAAGTATAGTTGCTTGACTTCATCGAGATCGTCCCCACGCAAGACGATTTCGACACTCGTTCCGGCTTTTGCTCCGGCAGGCGTAATCGCATCGAGTCGCGCCCGCATGAACGTTTGCGCCGAACTGAACTGCGCGAAGTACGTCAGAACCACCAAGGCCCCGACCAAGCCGAGCAAAGAACGAACGCGATTCACAACGTTGCTCAAACACATGGCTGGACTTATAGTTTTTTCTTGAGCCGCGCAATGGCCAAGTCCCAGAGAACGCAGACGGTCAATATGCATGCCGGTGCTCGTTGTTAAGGGGCTACGAGGTGGATCACGGTTCGGCGGTTGGGGCTTTGGGATGAATACGTGG
>CAYYUU010001092.1:0-2881 GCA_964474955.1 uncultured Alcaligenaceae bacterium
CCGGAAGCGCCAGTGAAGGTCTTTCTTGGCCTTCGCTGGCGCTTCAGGCTTGTAGAAATGTTTGCGGCTGACATACAACTATCACCAAACCAAACGGTATCCGCTCTACGCAACCGCTTTGGGCACCATCTGCAGTTTCAGGTGATCCTCGTGTTGAGTGGCCGGCATCCGGTTCGAAAGGATCGGGCGGAAGACCATCAACAACAACAGCGGCAAATACCAAAGCAGGTAAACGCCGCCCATGTCGCCGTACCAAAGTTGTAAGCCGAGCAAAGTGGCGGCGGAAAGCGCGATGACGTGGGCCAAGTTTTTCGGATTCGGCCAAAACGCCGTGGTAATCACGAAAGCCATGTACAAAATGAAGACGGGCATTCGATAGGCCCAATGGAACCCGCTCCAGAAACTTTCATACTTGGGCATCGACCAGGCCCACGGTTGCCAGTCGGGCAGTTCGAGCGTTGCGGCCACCGTCCTCGCGAAATCGTTGTTCAACCACAAGAACAGCGAAATGATGGTTAGGCAAACCGCGCTCGCCGAGAGGCACGACAAGACAAACCGCCATGCTCCCCGCCGTCGATAGAAACTGAGCCAAATCGGAATCAACAACGCGGGAAAGAACATCGTTCCTGCGGCAAGGCCCAACAAGATTCCCGTTGCGATCGAGTTCCGGTAAAAGACAATCGCCCAGATGAGTAATGCCATCGGAAGGACGTGGTGTAACTGTCCGACGAAGTAGCCCGTGTACGGCAATAGTAAGTAGAGTGTTGCTGCCGCCATGCCCGAGGCCCCGTCGTGAAAGTGGCGCCACCCCGCGAAGATCAAACCCAACACGACCGACAGATGGCAAAGGATGGCCGCAATTCGAACGATGACCCACGAAGCCCGGACTTGGTTTTGGACGACGACCAGTGGAACGCTCGAGTGACCGGCTTCTTCGGCCACGGGACTTACTTTCTTTTCGGCCTTGGTGAGCACGGCGTTCCGAGTACTCGTAATGTTGTTGTCGTGAACGAACGCAACCGCCCCCAGGCATAAGAAAAGTGTTACGCTCATCCAAACCAATCCGCCGAACTCCAAGTTCGCCGAGATGGCTGGGCGCCGGACCAAGATGAGGTCGAGCAGGCAACGGAAAATGAAGTAGACCGCACAACAAAGTAGCCAAAGATATCCGGCCCAAATTTTGACTCCGGCATGACTCGGGCGTGCGGTTTTGACCGCCGCGACTTTCGCGACGTTGGTGACGGGAGGCGCTGTCGCATTCGGAGCCGCCGAGAGGATAATAGAAGTTTGGGCGGCGACAGCTTCTGCTGGAACGGGCTCGGCGGCTTCTCTCTTGCCTTCCATGATCAATAAAAGGCCGGGCACGAATAGGAAGATGGTGAGGATGTCGAGATTGCGAATCGTGAACGGTCGCGAAAATTTGAAGAAAAGCGCCGTCGCCAGCAGGAACGAAAAGTAGAACCACGTAGTTGCGTTGGGGAGGTTGAAATCCAAGAATATCGACGCGGGCAAGATCATTGGATATCACTCAAGAAGATGGTCGCCACGACAGTTTGCTGGGACAATGGTCGGATGTTTGTTGGATTTTGACGGTCCGCGAAACTGGGTAATCGGAACCAAGACGCAAGCAAACACCCAATTGATTGTTGTAGCTGATCTTGGAGAAATGACAATGCGGAGAGCAGAAGAAGAGTTGCGAGATTCTCGATTCGAAATTGTGTTTTTACAAGCCAGCGAGGGACAAGAGTCCCTCGCTTTCGCTTCGGGCTGGGAGAAACCAACCTGAACCCAAAAGATCTAGCCCTTAATCACGCCAATGGGTCGCATCCTCGCGACCTTCTTCGAGATGTCGGCCTTGTGGACGACGTCCACGACTTCGTCGACGTTCTTGTATGCCTTGGGTTGTTCCTCGGCGAGACCCTTCCGGCTTTGGGCTCGGGCGATGATGCCTTGGGCTTCGAGTTCCTTATCAATGCGCCGGCCCGCAGCTGCTTTCACGGCAGCCGTGCGACTCATTTGTCGTCCGGCTCCGTGGCAAGTCGTGCCGAACGTTTTTTCCATGCTGCCCTCTTGCCCGACCAACACCCAACTTGCCGTTCCCATGTCTCCCGGAATGATGACCGGTTGGCCGACCTTCATGTAGGCTTGCGGGATTTCTGGATGGTTGGGTGGAAACGCTCGCGTGGCTCCTTTTCGGTGGACCCACACTTTGCGTTTCTTGCCGTTGATGGTGTGTTCTTCGAGCTTCGCGATGTTGTGCGAAACGTCGTAGATCAAGTTCATCTGCAACTGTTCCCACGTTTGGCCGAAGACGTCGGCGAAGACGTTGCGAGCCTGGTACATCAGGAGTTGTCGATTACACCACGCGAAGTTCGCGGCGGCACGCATGGCGGCGATGTACTCCTTGCCTTCCGGACTGTTGATCGGAGCACAGGCGAGTTGTCGATCGGGCAAGTTGATTCCGTATTTCTCGGGGGCCTTTCGCAGGACTTTCAGGGCATCGTCGCAAACTTGATATCCGAGGCCGCGCGAGCCGCTATGGATCATCACGCAAACCATGTCTTTCTCCAGCCCCATGACTTGCGCGGCTGCGTCGTCAAAGATCGCATCGACGACCTGGACTTCCAAAAAGTGATTTCCCGAACCGAGCGTGCCGCATTG
This sequence comes from uncultured Alcaligenaceae bacterium, assembly GCA_964474955.1. GTDB lineage: Bacteria > Planctomycetota > Planctomycetia > Gemmatales > Gemmataceae > CAYRFQ01. The sequence continues at coordinate 2,662 of CAYYUU010001092.1, forward strand.
TTCCGCTCCCCGCTTCTGTGCGTAGTCACTCACGGCATCCGGATCAGCACCGGCGAGATATCCGCCCGCTTCGGTGAACTGAATGTCACGCGCGGCCCCGTAGTCGTGTTCCAGAAGATAACTCGCGCCTTCGCCGAGCAGGCGCTTCATGTCCTTGCCGCGAAACGTGAATTGCCCCGATTTTCCGGCTCCGGTTGGGATCGTCCGGAAAAGAGATTCG
>CAYYUU010001093.1:0-2881 GCA_964474955.1 uncultured Alcaligenaceae bacterium
CCAAAACGACGGACCTCGGGAAAGGCCTCTCGCAAGTGTTACCGACGGTTTCCAACGGCCTGATGAATCAGCTGGCGGCGCAAGAAGCCTCTTTGGAACAACTCGCCGGGAGCATGGAGGAAGTGGGAGAGATCATCCCTCAGCAAGGCGAAACGATGGCCGAACTCGTCGAAACAGGTCGTTGGTTAGTTTGGCTTGTGGCGGCGTGTGTGCTCGTCCACTCGTTCTATACGTTTGCCGGCGTCCGGGAGAATCGAGGACAGGGGGAGAGGGAACAGGAAGCAGGAAACAGGGAACAGTAAGACGCCAAAGTTGCTTTTCGCGGAGCGAAAAGCAACTTTCCAAACAAGAACAGGCAAGCTGCCTGTTCTACGGACAAGGCGCTCCACGTCTTGCAGCCGACGAAGCATCACCGTTGTTCCGTGCCGACCGGTTCGAGTCTATGCCTCAGGAACTCAGCGAGTCCGTGCGGATCATTGGTCCCGATTCGAATGGTGCCAGAGGCCGTCTTCAGACGAACGCAATCAAATCCCCACACGTTATATGTCCACCCTCGCAGGGGGACGTAATGAATTCCCCAACCATCAATCCAAGAAGTCTTGCTTTCGTGGATTTCGTAGATACTTCCGTAGGGAATGCGTTTCGAGACGAGCGAAATGGGTCCATACCGGAGTTTCAAATATTCACCGTCATCTTCGACGGTGAGTGTCGAGAAACACCCAGCAACCAACATGAGGATGAGGCTGACACTCACCGCAATCCATAAGGCGGTCGGATCCATGAACCAGATAACAGGCAAGATGCACACCACGGCCAAAATGAGCAATGGGATGTACAGCTTGCCGTGTTGGGTATGCCGATATGTCATCGCGGCCTCCTCATAGGATGCGAGGTCGAAGTTGATGCCGCCGTGATACCGCCACCGGTTCCCGACTCGGGAATAGCTTTATTCCCCGACTTCACGACCGGGGCTACAATCTGTCGCCGCTGCGAGGCTCACAAAAACGGCAAAACGAGGCTGGACTCACTTCGGCAATTCGATGCACCGCAGCGAACTGCCATCGCGGATGAACAAGCGTCCGTTCGAGATGGCGGCGTGTGCCCAGGTGTTGCCGCAAATCCGGCTTCGGCAAATTTCAGTGTACCCTTTTGGCGTCGGATTCAGCAGCACAAGATTGCCTTTTTCTTCGAGCATCAACAGCTTGTTGTTGCCGGTTCGCACAAGCGACGCATGATATTTCCCGACTTTCGGCATGTTCCAAAGTTCGGCTCCGGTCTTCGGGTTCACGCACCGTAGGGTGGCCACGGGGGTCAACTGGAAGGCGAGAGGGTTCGCTCCGGTGACCAAATAAAGGTAGTCACCGACGGGAACCGGGGTGGAAAAGTAACCCGTCAACTTTCCGTTGTTCCACTTCTTGGTAGCTTTCGAATTCTTGCCAGCTAACTTCATCTTCAGACCGATCCCGCCTCGGGTAATCGCGCTCGCGACAAGAATATCTTTTACAAGAACTGGAGTCACGGAGCTTTCGTTAAGGAGGTCCGTGAAACCGTATCGCCAGTAAAGCGTGCCGTCTTTGGGAGAAAGGCCGATCAGTCCTTTTCCGGTGAAGAAGATGGCCTGCCGCCCTTTTCCTTTGCCGACGAGGATCGGCGAGGCATAACTCGCTGGATCACTCTGCGACTTCCAGACGACCTTTCCCGTTTTGGCATCGAAGGCGACGACAGACGCTTTCTTCGCTCCGACGTTGATTAAGACCTTGCCATCGACGACGAAAGGGGAACACGAGGCACCAAATTTGAGTTTCGGGGCGTCGAATTTTTCGATGGTGTCGATCTTCCACAACAGCTTCTTTTGCTTGGCGGAAAAACAAGCCAGGATGCCGGTCGGGCCAAAGGTGTAGACGCGACCACCCGAGACCGCGGGCGTTGCTCGTGGTCCGTTACCGAAAAGTCCCTTGTATTTCGGTCGGTCGTAGCCTGCCGTCCAGAGTTTCTTTCCGGTCTTGGCGTCGTAGGCGCTGAGCAATTCCTTCTCGGCGTTCTTGGCCTTGTAATGCAAGTAGACCACGCCGTTGGCCACGACGGGCGAACCGTGTCCTTCGCCGACGGGTTGTTTCCAGAGAGTCTTGAGTTTGCCCTTCCAGGCTTGGATGGTCGCGGGCGTGGAGCCATCTCGATTCGGACCGAGCCACTGTGGCCAATCCTCTGCCATGAGAGGCGAACACGCCAACAGCAGCAGGCCAATGGATCGCAGATAAAGCATGGGCGGATCCTCCGAGGTGTATATGTGTTTGGTGTCACGAAGTTTTCGACGCGACGATGGGCAAGTTTATTCGCCCGTCCGGTTTTTCTACGGACGATTCGGCTGGTTGTGCACCCCCGGGCTTGATTGGGGGATTGTTCAGGAAGTAGTGGAGGGGAGCGTAGAGCCAATCCTGTTCGTGTTCGTTGGCGAGGGCCTTGAGCTTGGCGAGATACTTTTCCGTGATTTCTTGACTTCGTTCCTGGTAGGTCGGATCGCAGAAATAGATTCGACATCCGAGCGGTCTGGGCTCACGGGCCGTGCAAAGGTTGCCTTCTTGAAACGGACAGAAATCCGATGACACCGGACTGTCATAGGGAGGGGCGTTGGCGAGGAGAACTTCGGCTTCGAGTTGGCTGAGGAACAACGTGTGACCGTATTCCTTGAAGCGGCAGCATCGGCCACTTGCCTCGCAATGGGGACCGGCTTCGTCGACTTCGCGATCGACTTCGGCGTAGATTTCCTGGAAATCGCGCGGTTCGCTTGGGCGAATGACCACCCCCGTAACCGGGTCGTTCAGCGCGTGTTGAGCGCTGCGGCGCAAGGAGACGATCTGCTCGATGTGACGAAAACCGAGGT
>CAYYUU010001094.1:0-2873 GCA_964474955.1 uncultured Alcaligenaceae bacterium
TTCTTGGGAGGGGCGTAGACCTGCTGGACATCCGAGAGCCCCACGCCCCTCGCCCACGCTCGGGGACTTGCGACCGACCACCGCACTCAAAACCGGACACCTATTTTTTTTCCCGTTCCGAGTGTGCCTACTACTTCTGGTAACGGCACACGGAGTGTACCTACTACTTCTGGTAACGGCACACAGAGCGTGCCTACTACTTTTCGCACAATTCCCAATAATTCATCACATCACGGTCACGACAACCGTTCGATCTCGCGCTCGTGTGTCGCACTCGATGTGTACGACTTGTTGCCACGTTCCCAACAGCATTTGTCCGTCCGAAACGGGGACGGTCAGCGACGGCCCAACCGTCGTCGCCTGCAGGTGCGAGTGACCGTTGCCGTCGTGCCAGGTTTGTTCGTGACCGTAGTCCTTGCTGGGCGGCATCAATCGATCGAGCAATTCCGGATAATCTTTTTGGAGCCCGGGTTCGAATTCGATGGTGCTGATCGCGGCCGTGCTTCCGATCGCAAAGACGTGGACGAGCCCGGTCTGGACGGCAGATTCACGGACGACACGATTGACCTCCGAGGTGATGTCGTTCATGTCGCCGTGTTGTTTCGTGCGGAGTTCGATTTGTTTTTGGAAAGCCATAAAAGATCGGGAGCAGGGAACAGGAAGAAAAACAAGGCACACCCAAAAGACAATGGTAGACTTACGATTTCTTACGACAAAATCGCACGCACCGGTTCGGCCCGCTCGACTCCAGTCAGGCGTTGGTCGAGTCCCTGGAACTGGACCGACAATCGCCGATGGTCGATGCCGAGTTGGTGCAAGATGGTGGCGTTGATGTCGCGAATGTGGACGCCGTCGGACTTGATGTTGTAGCAGAAATCGTCCGTCTCGCCGTAACTCATGCCGCCCTTGATTCCGGCGCCAGCCATCCACATCGTGAAACATCGTGGGTGGTGATCGCGTCCGTAGTTCGTTCGCGTCAAGCGGCCCTGGCAATAGATCGTGCGGCCAAACTCACTTCCCCAAATGACGAGCGTGTCGTCGAGCAATCCGCGTTGCTTCAGATCCGTAACGAGGGCGTAGCAAGCCTGGTCGATGTCGCGACATTGCAATGGCAAGTCGCGAGGCAACGCACCGTGTTGGTCCCATCCGCGGTGGAAGATCTGGACGAATCGCACGTCTCGTTCGGCCAGCCTTCGAGCCAGCAAACAATTGTAGGCAAACGTGCCCGGACGTCTTGCGTCGGGACCATACAGGCTAAACGTGCGTGCGGGCTCGGACGACAAATTCGTGAGGTCGGGAACCGACGTTTGCATCCGGAACGCCATTTCGTATTGGGCGATCCGCGTTTGGATTTCGGGGTTGCCCATTTTCTGGAGTCGGCGTTGATTCATCCGATTGACGGTGTCGAGCATCCGGCGACGAACTCGCGAACTAACTCCCGGAGGATTCGAGAGGAACAACACGGGGTCTCCTTGCGACCGGAGCATCACCCCTTGGTGGCGCGAAGGCAAGAACCCGGAGCCCCACAAACGATTGTAAAGCGCCTGGGCATCGCGTCGGGCCGACCACGTCGAATTCAACACGACGAACGACGGGAGGTTTTGGTTTTCGCTGCCGAGCCCATAGCTGAGCCATGCGCCGAGGCTTGGTTTCCCGGGAAGCTGGCTCCCTGTGAGCATGTAAGTAATCGCTGGGTCGTGATTGATGGCTTCGGTGTGGACGGTCTTGACGACGGCGAGATCATCGACAATCCGAGACGTATACGGGAGCAGTTCGCTCACCTCGATGCCCGAATTTCCATGCCGTGCGAACTTGTATTTCGAGGGAGCAATCGGAAACCGACTCTGTCCCGACGTCATAGTCGTCAGTCGCTGACCCATCCGCACCGAATTGGGCAGATCGCGATTGAACCACTCGTCCATCTTCGGCTTGTGGTCCCACATGTCGATTTGCGATGGAGCGCCGGACATGAACAAATAAATGGCGCGCTTTGCCTTCGGCGCAAAGTGCGGCAAGCCTGGCAGGCCCGGATTGGCGTTGGCTTGCTGAGTCTCGGACGACCCGGCTTCGGATTGCATCAGCAACGAAGCGAGGGCAGCGCTCCCGAGGCTCACGCCCGTCTTGAAGAAGAATTGCCGTCTTGCTTCGAGAAGTACTGACTGGTCGATCGGATTCATGGAAGCAACCTATCTATTGGGAGTTCGAGGATTTTAGTTTTTCATTTTTCGCAAGCGAGAAACAATCTCAGCCCGGAGGCGTTTTTCGGCTTTCGTGGTCGGTTCGCGAAAGATCGCACAATGGTCGATGGCCAACACGACCTGATCTTTCACCCCATCGAGCTTCGCGCTTTTCATGGCGACGGCTCCGTCACCGCTGCCCCGAAGGAGTGCGTCCGGGTGATCCAGAATTCGGTCGAGCGTCGGCCCGAAGAACCGCACGAGCCGGTTTTGTTTGGCCGTAGCGACGAGACCGCGCAACGACTTCACGTCTTTCTTTTCCATCAGTCCAGAGCGTCCAAGCAGGATGGAATATCGGACTTTCGGATTCCGCTTCCGTGCGTTGAGCTTTCGCAAGAAGATCGATCCCGGACGGAGATCTTCGGAGGCTTCGTTGGCCCCATCGCTGAGTATGTTGCAAAGCGTTTTGATGCCCAGCGTTTCCTTCGACTTCCACACATGTTCCCAGAGTTCAAGCGAACCACCCAGGACCGCGATCTCGGAGCCGTGGTTCGGCGTCGCAACCATGATCAGTTGCGACACATTTCCGGGATCGATTTTCGGGTCTTCGATCATTCGCCGGACCACGCGCCCGCCCATCGAATGGGCGACGAATCGGACGCGAACATTCGGGAACCGTTTGTGCAAATCTTTCAA
>CAYYUU010001095.1:0-2871 GCA_964474955.1 uncultured Alcaligenaceae bacterium
CAGAGGAATGACCACGCAGATAGCGTGCCCGAGGTTTTGCGATGGCCCGGAACTTCGATTCGAGGTGGGGTATGAACTCTTGAATGAGGGCTTGCCCGCAAGGTCCGTTATTGGCCGAATCAGCGAAGACGTGATGGCCCCATCGGCAACTCGGGTCTAGCACTACGTTGAGCTTTTCGACTCCGGCCACGTCCTTCGGGTTCTACAACACTCGGCTAAGGGCAAACGTTGCCGTCCCGCTTAAGCCCGGGATTTCATACACGACCGGATACCGTTTTTTGGTATTCTCGGTATATGACTTCGGAAGGATCACGCCTGCCTTCATCTTCACTGGTCGGCCATGAAACTTCGACAACAACGCGCTCTTGAACTCGACGAAGCGAACGCGGTCGTGTGTTGGGATGGGTGACGACTTGAAAACCTGATCGATGTTCAATTCGACGACTTGGTCGGCTTCCCCGGTGACGTCGATTTTCATCGGCTCGCTGTACCCATTTCCTTCCGAACGGACGAAGCTCCTTTCGCCGCGATCGAAGTCCATGATGGCCCGAGCGTAGTACGTTTTCTTCGGAAGGTTGTCGAGCCGGATGGGATAGCCGAGATCATTCTCCGTGATCGAAATGAGAGTTCCCGACTTCCAGTTCTTCACATCCTTGGCGAAAAACGGCTCCGTTCCAATCCACCTGGGGCCATAGGGTAAACGCTCGCTTTTACTCCGCGAGAGCATAACATAGACGCGACCAGTAAACGGCTTGGCGGACACCTTCTTGTCGAAACGGAGCTTGAACTCCAACGCCGGGGACGCCGACGCGAAACTGACCAAAGCCAATAACGCGAGAAACGAACGACGGACGACATTCATTCTAAAGTCCTCGAACAAGTGGGATTGTCAAAGTTGCGTAAGTGAGGATCAGGAGGGAAATCGCATGGGTTAAAGGATGGGATCGTTCAGTCCTTCGGACACATCGAGGTTCGAGAGCGTGGACAGCGAGAGCAGGAGAGACCTTTTCGTGCTGGCTTCTTCACGAGACCTGGGCCGAGGGCGACAAACCTTCGCCATCAAAGTAGTGTAAAGCCAATAGAAGGCTTGAACAAGACCCGAGAAGCGAGGAACGTTTTGAGGGGCTTCAGTGTTGGCCTTGGGGCGGACGGATCAATAAGTGTTGTCTTCGGAGAGTGTCGCCTTTCGCGGAGCAAAAGGCGACACTCTCCGAAAGGCCACAATCCTTGGCTGAGGATACCCTCAATTCCCATCAACTTGTTTCCGCAGCACCTCCGCAAGTCGCGACGCACTTTCGAGAATGACATCAGCCGTCAATTGAAATTTCTTTTTCGGAGATCCCAATTTGGTCCAGGCAAACCCTCGCCATAACGCCAAAACAGCGGGGCCGGAAGCCACTCCCTTCAATCGGTCGAACAAGTCTTCCGCATACGTAAACAGCGAGATCGTCTCCCGGAGTTCCGGATCGTTTACGATGTTCTCAATCGCTTCGTCGTCCAATCGCACATCGAGACTGAGAGCAAGTCGCCGGAGAGCGGAACGTTTCATCTTTGAGGCTTGGGGTTTGTCTGCCGAGGTCGGCTTTTTGGTTTTCAAGTTGGGAGCATTGACCAACCAGCTAAACATATGGCAGAAACAGTGCGCATCGGGCGAATACAGTTATTTGCCCGGATCAGGGTCAAGATTAAATGAGTTTTCTAGATATGTGGTAAAGAACAAGCAGAACTCTTCGAGATCTTCTTGTTCTATTCTCGTGTCCTGTGGAATGTTGAGGTAGTGCTCTAAGTGCCATGCCGAGGCAGCTTTCGGAAAGGAAGTGTACTTATGCGCGGTCGAAAACCGGATAAAGCCTCGAGTGACCGCGTCGGCAATCCATTTGAGCAACGAGTAACTTTTTTCTTGAAGTATTATAGCTCGAACTAGTTCTTCTCGATCAAACATAGTTATCTCTATGTGTGGTGGCCAACGACAGCGTCCATAATAGGACCCGGAACGCGACATTGATAGTCGTATGTTGTTGGCAGAGGAACGAGAAATGAATATTGCCTCGGCAAGAATAATCCTCACAGGAAAGAGTCTTCAGAGCAAAGCTAAAGCGGCCATCTGGCAATTGGGCACGTGGGTAAGAATCTTGCCGAGGTAATGGTCGTGTTTGGGTTTTAGGCGTCCAATTATCAAGAACAAAGAGTAGTAGGTCCCGCAGACCGTTAAAATTGGTTATGTTTGGTTGTTCGAATTGAGTTCTTGCCAAGCTATCAGCACTGAGTGTAACCAGATGCGTTCAGGAGGGTTTAAGAACTCACCGATCTCAAAATCTTCTTCGTCGGAGGCAGCGATGAGGCGTTTGCCATCTTTGCTGAGAGCAAAAGAAACTTGGTCTAGATTTAGCCACCGTTCTCGTGGTTTCCACCTGTCGTCTGGATGTCGGCCTCGAAGCCAACCAATTTGATCCCCAGTATTGTGAGAGAACTCATTCATGGTCAGTACGACACACTCCGGTTTCCAATTTCGAAAACCTGAGCGAACAAAATAGATCATCACAATCAGACTTGTTGTCATACAGCCGACGCCAACAGAAAACCATAGAAATTCTTCTGGATCCATAGCTCCGCCGGGAGCGAGAAAATTCGGGTTCGTCAGAGCACCTACTAAGCACAGGATCAACAACAACTCCCCGAAAAGGACAAACGGCAAGACGCTGAGCGAGAAGCCAACCTGCCACTCTCTCGAACTCATTGCTCTCGGTCCGCGCAACTTTGGGCCGTATCCCATTGGCAAATACGCCACTGGTAAGTAAAGCCAGAGGGATCTTCGGTCAATTGATCTCCAGCGAATAACGAGGCCCTCATCGGTAATCTCCCGTTTAATAA
>CAYYUU010001096.1:0-2866 GCA_964474955.1 uncultured Alcaligenaceae bacterium
CGAGTGCGGGTTGTGGAAAATACCCGACGAGCACGACTGGAAGTTCCGGAAAGAGCCAGCGGACTTGTTCCAGTTTTCCCATCACCTCCGCTGGTAAGCCCGTTCCCAGTTTCAGAATGAGGACGCTCACGCCTTCCCAGAGAAGCTCCGGCAGGGCACGGAGGTTATGGATCACTCGAACGCGCCAGCCTTCTTTTTCCGCTTCGGGTCGGAGGAGATTGGTCAGTTCGCCGTCCGCTTCGTACACCACGACTTGGGCAAGTTTCATGAAGCGTCCTCCTCTTTTGCCGATTCGTCGAGCTTGCGGAGAAGCCGCCCGCGAGCGATTCCCAGGAACTCCGCCGCCTTCGACTTGTTCCCTCGACTGCGTTCCATGGCCAACGCGACGAGACGCCGTTCGACCTGTTGGAGGATCTCGTCGAGTGACAACGGAGTGTCAACGACGGTAGGGACGTCGCGAACATAAAAAGGCAAGTTGTCGGGAAAAATCACGGCCTTCTCACATCGGCGAGTCGCAGCTCGGAGAACATCGAACAGTTCTTTCAGATTTCCCGGCCACGCAAAATTCTGGAGAACTCGAATCGTGGCCCCATCCAACTTCGGAACTTCCACACCAAGCCCAGTTGCGATCCGTTCGAGCATCCGTTCGGTGATTTGATCCAGGTCGGCGATTCGATCCCGAAGCGGAGGAACCTCGATCGTCAGCACGGAGAGGGTGACGTGGAGAGCCTCAAGAACGCGGCCCGCCACAACTTCGTCCTTCGGATTCATCTGCGAACCTACGATGCACCGCGTCTGCTGGCTTCCCGGAGTCGTATCGGCGATGGCCTCGAGAAGTTGCTGTTGGAGTTCCCTTGGCAGCAGCTGTGGTTCGCCGAGATACAGCGTTCCGACATTCCCGGTGGCCAGCATCCCACTCGAACCGAACAGCAACTCTTCGACCAATCTCGCAGGGAGTCGCGTACAGTCGATCGTGACGAACGGCCTGGGTTCGGAGGATTTTGTCGCATGGATGATTCGGGCAACCGTTTGTTTTCCACACCCCCGCTCGCCGACAATCCAGACCGGAACATTCGTTTCGGACGCCAACTGAACCTGATTCCGGACTTGTTGCATGCCCGGAACGCGACTCGCGAGCAACTCAATCCGATACCAAGAAGATGTCCTCGCTCGGAGGGCTTCCAGTTCCGTGGGCAGGGGCATTTGATTCGGGACATGCCGTGTTCCGACCGGTGTAATTTTTCCGATGACATACCACCCAGCTTCGAGCTGGACCGGTAGAAAAGAAATGTCCCAGTGCATGCCAGTGCCGGGAGCCACTCGGCGAATCGTCATCGCCCGACCAGCCAAGACATTGGGAGGCGGAGATAGTGTAGCCAGGAGAGGCTCGACGGTTCCGGCTTTTGGTCGCCGCTTAGGCCGACAAACCCGTGTGGGCAAGTCCTTGAGGGCCCTTCCCGTCAGCGCTTCCCAGGCAGGATTGACCGAGAGAAGACGAATATTGTGGTCGAGAAGGAACATCGGATCGGAAGATCGCTGGATGATGTTTCGCCAGCTGACGCGCTTTGTTGTCGAGGTCGGCTCGTCGGATTCGGCTGGATCGGAAGAGGGGTTAGCTGCAGTCCCGTTTGGCGAAAGATCGTCGGTCATGGGAAAAAGAAAGGATGGAAGGTGGAAGGAGAAACGAATCAAGGTCGAGAGGTTGTTTTCTGGCCGAAGGCCAAGCCCATCGGAGCCAAGCCATTCTGACCAGGAAAAGGAGAACTACTGGTTACGCCTTTTCCCTTCCACCTTTATCGATACCAATCCAGGTACAACATCACGAGGTACAGCGCGACTCCGATTCCAAAAAGGAATGCCGCCATCCGCCATGTCCAGCGTGCAGTCTCCATAAAAATCGAGGGCCAGGCATCGTAGCGTGTCGCACTGTAGACGAGACTGATCAGGAGGATCACCACGGGCAATTCGACATAGATCGACCAGGGTAAGTCGGGAGCTTTCATTTGGTGGCTTTCTCCGGTTCGATGTTCGTCTCGTTACTTTGGTCCTTGTCTTGAGCGGGCTCGCGTTTCGACTTTGGCTCTTTTTTAGATTCTTTGTCTTTCTTGGAATCCTTGTCTTTGTCCTTGTCTGAATCTTTGTTCCCTGATTCCTCCGATTCTCCGAGAGCAGGCCCAGCGTAGGCGTCGTAGATCACGAGGATGTTCAGGACCCCGGCTATGACCGTGTACATCCAACCGAGATCGGGGCGTTTGTCGCTGTTTCTGAGAAACACTTCCTCCTCGGCTTCCGTAGGCATCCTTTCGAACTCGCCAAATACAGGATGGTTGGTCGTGCTGCTGTACTGCAAAATGGCGGGCCAGGCAACGACCCCAATCCAGACCTGTCCGAAAAACCGGGCCTTGGACGAAAACATGCTATAACTCAAGCCTTGTTGGGGGGCGGCAGGTGGCTGTCTGTAAATATAGACGTTACGCCAATTACCCAGGTACATCCCGAAGAAAAACAAGGTGTAGAGACTGAACATGAACAACAAGCCCTTGGCCACACGTCCTTGCAGAATCTGCCCAAGGCCCGGGACTAAGTAGCTCAACAACGCTGACACGGGAGAAGGCTCCCTGTGCGTCGACCTGATGTTCGGGCCCTGATTATCATTTGGTGGCATTTATGGCATTCTCCAAAGTGGAGCGTTCAAAAGGTGTCCGAAGAGTCCAGGTAGGACAGATTTGTACCCTGTCCGTTTGTTGTTTGTTAAGAGTCGGCACACTGTGCCGTTTTTTGTGTGTGTTTTGGATTGCGGCAGCTCGCTGCCGCTTTGGTATTTTTGTGTCCTCGCTCGCGCTTCGGGTTGGTGTGTTTTGGAGTG
>CAYYUU010001097.1:0-2865 GCA_964474955.1 uncultured Alcaligenaceae bacterium
CGACAAAACTCCAACGCTCCTTCTTTGTGATGGTTGTGGTGCGTTTCCCGATTGAAAGTGACCTGGCATCGGAGCATGAGCTTTTGAATTCCGTAGAAGGATGATGGGAAAGAGTGGCGGCCTTGCCGGAACCGACCAGTTTTATTTTTCCACCATATCGAATGCTTGTCTTCGCGACGATGCTCATTGAGAACCGCGAATAGATGACTGTCCGTTTTCTGGTTTGGATGGTGTCGAGTTGCCGATGCTACTCATAGCAAGACAAAATAAGAAAACTACCAAAGCGGCAGCGAGCTGCCGCAATCCAAAACAAAACAAAAGACAGGCGTCCATTCGCGGGGCGAAAGGCGACGCTCAAAAACAAAAACCAAGAACGGCACACGGAGTGTGCCTACTACGTTTGGTCACGGCACTCGGAGTGTGCTTACTACTTATTCCGTGCACCTGTCAAGAGTTGCCTCCTCCTGCGAAAAGGGCATCGAGTGCCTTTTTCTCTTCGTCTTCCTTCGCGTCAGCTTTGGGCCGAGTCAGCAAGGCCGCCGTCGCCAACAAGGCCGCCGTTGCGCCCGCGGATGGTTCGGCAACCGATTGGGTTTCGAGTTTCCAACTCGTTTCGGATTCCGGAGACTCGGTCAATGGGTCCGAGCCGAATTCTCCTGGATTGCCGAAGAGTTGATCTAAAACGACGTCGCTTTCGAGTGGAACCACGTCCGAAGCCAACTCCTCGAGTTTTTGGGGCTCCATGTTCGCGAAGAGTTGACTTATCGCATCTCCGAGGAGTCCGGTTGGGTCTGACGAGGTCGATTCAGATGCTGTGTCGAGTTGCTGATCCGTGTCCTTGTTGCTGAAGCGACTGAATTCGGGATCGGGGAGTTTCGGTTTTGGGTTTGGTGAGCTGGTTTCGCCTTGCCAGATCCGGTTGTGGATTCGCTCGCTCCACTCGAGAGCTTGATTGACTCCGTCTTGGACCTTCGTTGCGGCTTCTCCACCACCCGCGGCGTCGTCCGCGTTGGGTTGCTCTGCCCCTGACGTTGTGGCCGAAACGCTTATTGTTTGGTCCGAGGAGGCCGCGACTTGCACTTGCAACCCCCCAACAAAGCCGGTCGTGGCAATGGCGTTCGTTGGAACAGTTAAATTTGCGCCGGATGCGACGTTGGAACTATTGGACAAGATTGATGCAAGGGTGGCCTGTGTGATGAACGTTGAAAACCCTGGAATTCCTTGGGGGGTGGCGGTAGGCGGGAGGGTAACGACTCCGCCAATGGAGGGTTGTGCGGTCGGGACGACGAATGCGAAGACAGTTCCGGATAGCAGCTGGACGGTGGGTCGGCTGGTAGTGTCGAGTTGGATCGTCAAACGGAATCTCGTAGTCCCAGGAATCTGCTCGATGGTGAGAGAGTTCGGGCTAGTCGTACTCCCGGAAGGCTGCCTGACGACTCCCGTAAATGGATCGATGAAGACGAAGTTTGGAACAACCTCGGATTTGATATCGGCTTCGAAAATCACCACCGCCGTGTCGAGGGCGTTGCCGTTGTAGACGCGGACGTCGAAGTATTGAACGAAGCTCGGATCGGAAAAGGCGAAGAGCCCGGCAGGCACAATCGCGTTGTCGAGATCGTAAGACTCCAGGACCGCAACAAGAACCCGCGTGTTCAGATTCGTGGGGTCGCTGAGCGTCAGCGTCATGCCGACAGCGTCCCCGACTCCGTTGACGACCCGGGCTTGCACGATCCCATTGTTCGGCTCTCCGACGGTCGCGATTTCGGGTCTGCCGGGAAGCACGAACGCCAGAATCTCTTCCATCGTGGCCGCGCCATCGTCGTCGATCGCGGTGACCTTGACCGGGACTGTCGTTTCCTCGGCGTACTGATGGGTGAGTTGGAAAAGCAGTTGAGACGTTGCGATGGGACCCGGTCCGGACAGGGGAACGCCGAGCGGAAACTCGATCATGACACCATCGCCGAAGTCCGCCCGAATCGTGATCGTGTCGGCTCCGGGGTCCGTGACCACTCCCAGCAACGAGAGCGGGTCGGAGACGTCGAATATCACCTCTTCGATCTCACCGCCTTCGGAGTTCCTGTCGGGAAAGGATAAAGTCGGTGCGACGTTTTCGACCACAACAGGGAGTAGTTCGGCGTCCTCGGCCCCAAAGGTATCGCGTACGGTTACTTGAATCGTGGCCAGGTCGAAGTTGTCGGCGTACGTGTGCGAAGCCACGAACTCGAAGACGTTCGGATCGAGTGACAGCATAGTGTCAACGGTCCCATCGCCCCATTCGATTTCGACCTCGTGGGATTGTTCCGCGTCGTCATCGAAAAAGCGGCCCATCAACCGGATGGTGTCTCCCTCAAAGATGACCTCCGGTCCGATCACATTCACGAAATCAATCACTGGGGGAGTGTTCTCTTGGACCTCAACGAGGGCGGAAAACTCCGACGTATTCCCGTCTGCGTCGGTGACCGTGGCGATGAGTTGATCCGCGGCAGAGACCGGAACTGCCGGCACGAGGTTGAAGCGCGTGGGTTGTTGCGCGGACGTTGCGGGGTAGACGACCGAGCCGACGTGAGCCCCGACGCCGTTCCCAGAAACCACTGGCAGATACAAATCGACGGTCAACGGATACGTGGAGTTTGTGGCGAGGCTGTCGACCAACAACTCCAGATCGAGCGCACCATCTTCGAGGAACACAGATCGGAGTTCGGGAGAATTTTGGAGGTTGTTTGGTCCGACGTCGGAATCGCCAACGTCGTTGCTATTGGGTCCTGCTGTTCCCAGGCGAATGTTTGGTCCGGAGTTGTTCAAGAACTGGTTGAACCGAATCTCGTTGCCTGTGCCGCTGACGACTTGGATGGCTCCGTCGATATT
>CAYYUU010001098.1:0-2865 GCA_964474955.1 uncultured Alcaligenaceae bacterium
TTCCAGCGGAAGCCATCGCTCCACCAACGGTCACATTGTTGACGTTGACGACCCCATTATTGTTCTCGATTCCGCCCCCGGCTCGGTCCACCTGGTTGCCACTGATGGTCCCACCGTTGATCGTGACGGTGGCTCCGGTCCCGGCTGTTCCCAGATTCAGGACCCCACCACCGTTGCCATTGTTGACGGTGACCATGTTGCCGGAGATGGTCGTGTTGGTGATACTGATCGAAGCACTGCCCGTGGGACGACCATCATTGAAGATACCACCGCCACCGTCATTCGCATCGAGCGTCCCGGTGACTGTGTTGCCAGAGATGGTGGCGTTGTCGATGATCACCGTCCCGCCATTGTTGAACACGCCGCCACCACCCTGAGCGTCCGAACCAGCGTTGGTGGCGTTGGCGGTGTTATCGAGGATCATGGTCCCGTTGATGGTCATGGTCGATGAGCCATTCCAAAGGCCACCACCCTCTTCACCAGCGACGTTGTTCTGGAACGTCCCTCCGATGATGGTGGTCACTCCATCGGCGGTGACATGGAGACCTCCACCGTTGGAGCCAGCAGTATTTCCGTCCATAGCCATCGTCCCACCAACAGTCACATTGTTGACGTTGACGACTCCGTTGTTGTTCTCGATTCCCCCACCGGCTCTTGCAGCTTGGTTGCCACTGATTTCCGCGTCGCTAATTGTCAAGGTGGCTCCGGTTCCGCTTGTCCCGAGGTTCAGGATTCCTCCACCGTTACCGTTATCCACTGTGACCATGTTGTCACTGATGATGGTCTCGGTGATGCTGATCGAGGCACTGCCCGTGGGACGACCATCGTCGAAGATCCCACCACCACCGTCGTTCGCGTCGAGCGTGCCGATGACTGTGTTGCCCGAGATGGTGGAGCTGGAGATCGACAAAGTCCCACCGTTGTTGAAGATGCCGCCACCACCTTGGGCGTCGGAACCGGCGTTTGCAGCGTTGGCAGTGTTCCCTGTGATCATGACGCCGTTGATGGTCATCGTTCCTGTGCCGTTCCAAAGACCCCCACCTTCTTGGTCAGCCTCGTTGCCGCTGACAGTCCCACCCATGATCATGGTGTTCGGGCTTCCTGTCACGTGGAGTCCGCCACCGTTTCCTGGTGCTCCAGCAGCACCGCCTTGAGCATTGTTGCCGCTCAAGGTAGTATTCGTGAGAGTCGTTACCCCGGACCCTGAAGCAATCTCGATCCCACCGCCGACTCGGTTTGCAACGTTGTTCTGGATCGTCGAACCTGAGATCGCCAGTGTTCCTGAACTGAAAATTCCGCCGCCACTGCCAGCTCCGTTGGTGGCCGTATTACCATCGATTACGGAACCGTTCTGGATCGTGAGGTTGGCCCCATCGTTGAAGATCCCACCGCCACCTTCAGTGGCTGTGTTTCCGGTCGCCGTGTTGTTCTCGATAGTCACGCTATTGAACGTTGCCGTCGTTGATGTGCCACTGGTGCTGTTGACGATCAACACGCCGCCGCCATTGGTTGCCGTGTTGTTGCTGACAGTCGTCCCGGTCAGGCCAAGCGTCTCGACCTCGGTGACAAGGAGCCCACGCCCAGCATTGGCCGTGTCGAACGTGGCGGCTCCGATCTGGACGTTGTCGTTGTTGGCCGTTCCGCCGTTGATGATCGTGGAAGCCGAGTATCCCGCATCGAGAGGATTGATCGTGAGCCTGTCTCCTTGATTGCCTAGGTTGATGGTGAGCGAGACACTCGGGAGGTTGAAAACAGTGTCTTCGAACGTTGTTGCGTTGTCGACAAGTTCGATCTGCCCTGGGTTGGCGTTGTTTTGCAATGTCGCGTCATTGGCCACCGTACTCGGCATGGTGAAGACTCGATTCATGGCATCCATATTATCCGTGACGGGTTCGAGTCCGGTGTAGGAGATGGTCGTCGTGCCGTCGGAGATGGACCCGTCGGCGATCATGATGACGCCATCGAACCCTTCGGAGGGGACACTCGGTGCATTTAGCTGGTGGGTGATGGTGTCGGCAATTTCGGGGACACTGTGGTTGATGATGAGTTCATCGCCGCTGGGCGTCCCGGCCATCGTGTTTCCGTCACCAACCTGAGTACCTCCGTGGAACATCACTCCATTTATCGGGTTGAAGAAATCATTATCGGGCTGATTGATCTCCAACACGTCGTCACCGGCCAAGCCGTTGAATGTGAAAGATGTCAGACCAGTGAAGGTGATCGGCGTTCCTCCGTTGACGGTGTAGGTCCCGCTGTCCTCGCTGGTCGCATTAATGACCACATAGTCGTCATCGCCGGACCCGTTGATAGTGAGTGCTCCAGCGACGTTAATCGTTTCGATGTCGTCGTACGCGACGTCCTGGAAGCCACTGGCCGAGAATGTCCCGGCGTCCGGATCGACTGAGTCGGGGGTCTGGGTAAACGGAACCGTGGAGATGTAATTGAGGGTGTCTCCAGTCGAAACATCGGTCGGCGAGCCTCCGTCGATGTCGACGCTGACGTTGGCTGACGCGTTCACCGTGAAGGAGTCGTTGTCGTTTCCTCCACTGAGGTTGATTTGCGACAGGTCATTGACGGTGACGAGTTGTTGGACGGTCATGGTGTCTGCACCGGCTTGACCGTTGACGTCGAGTGTCTCGACTGTGCCCACGTTGAGCATGAACGGCCCGAGCCCAGTGCCGCCATTGGCTCTCTCGAATTCGAACCGGCCACCCGTCCCATCTCGGACCACGACGGTGTCGCCAAGTCCATCATTCAAGTTTACCTCGACGGTGTCGTTACCCGCTTCGCCATCGATCATGTCGCTACCGTCGCCGCTGTTCCAGATGATCAGATCGTCGTTGTCCCCGCCGTCAATGTCGTCAT
>CAYYUU010001099.1:0-2857 GCA_964474955.1 uncultured Alcaligenaceae bacterium
ACGCACACTATTCTTACGCGAAGACGCAAAGTCTTGTTTTTTGGCCAGAATGGCTAGGCTACGCTGAGTTTGGCCTTCGGCCAAAAAACAAAAACAATAACAAACTCTGAACTCTCGACTCTCAACCCTCAACTTTCTTGACGACAAGCGAGACATTACTCCCGCCGAAGCCGAGGGCGTTGCAAACGGCCACATTCACGGGAAAATCGATGGCTTGGTTGGGGACATGAAAGAGGGCGCATTCTGGATCGGGGTCGTCCAGATTGATCGTCGGAGGGATGGCTTGGCGTTCGAGGCTGGCCAGACATGCGAGCACGCCGACCGGTCCACTGCCGGCGATCAAGTGGCCGGTCATACTCTTGGATCCTGTGACCGGCATCTTCGGAGTGTGTTCGCCAAAGACAGTTTTGATGACCCGAGTTTCGCCCACGTCACCGACCGGCGTGCTCGTCGCGTGAGCGTGGACGTAGTTGACGTCTTCGGGATTGACGCGGGCATCGGCGAGAGCACGACGCATGGCCGTCGCGGCTGGGACGGGGTCGGGGCTCGGGATGACCATGTGACTCGCGTCACTCGTTGCCCCACCACCGGTCAGTTCCCCGTACGACTTGGCCGAACGGGATTTCGCAACGTCTTCGCGTTCGAGGACGAACATTACTCCGCCTTCGCCCATCACAAATCCGTCGCGTCCCACGTCGAATGGCCGCGAGGCAGTTTCGGGAGAGTCGTTTCGACGCGACAACGCCCGCAAGTTCCCGAAACTGGCCATCGAAACACGCGTGACCGGCATTTCGCATCCACCTGCAAGGCACACATCGACAAGACCAATCTCGATCCATCTCTTCGCAAGTAGCAACGCCGCACTTCCACTGGCACACGCGACCGACACGGTCGTAAATGGACCGGCTAACGAGAGCGTGTTGCGTACCCGACCCACAATGAGGTCATTATCCGAGGGGGCTTGCGAAATCCCGTCTCCCCCCGAAAACCAATCCCATTCCCATCGGGTCGCCCACTCGCCGCCAATGCCGAGCACCAAACCGATCCGAGGGTTCGCTCTCTGCTCCCACAGGCCCGATTCTTGGAGAGCTTGGGCGCAGCACCAGACGGCGACCTTTTCGATCGGGAGCATGTCCTCGAAGTCTTTCTCGGACACGTGCGGAGACGCTGGAAAGGAATTCAGTTGACCTGCGATTTGGCTGGGATGGTCGGAGGCATCAAAGCGCTCAATTGGGCGGACGCCGGATCGGCCAGCGAGTAATCCCGCAGCGGTCGTTTCGTAATCCTGGCCCAAGGGTGTGGCGGCACCTACCCCGGTTATCCAAACGGGTGACTTTCTCATCATGGGTGTGTCGTCGGTTGGAGGTAGAGGGTTCCGCCTTGGACCAAATTCCATTGCGTTTCCGGAAAGGAGTCCGCATCTCCGTATCGGTCGAGCGGTTCGAACAAGTTCTTGGCCGTTAAACGAACGTCCTCTTGAGAATCGGAGTCGCGTTTCGCAACCAGCCGGACGCGCAACGTCCCTGGGACCACTTCACTTCCGGCAGATACGCCAGCCAGTTTTTCTGAATTCGGCGAAACCAGGGCGAGCGCTACGGATCGGCATTCCTGCCTTTCCTTTTCCGGTTCAGGGAGGGCCGGTGATTCTTCGGGAACCCAGGTGCTTGCGACCAACCAAAGGCCATGCAAAGCTTCATCCGCGAAGACCCCGGGCAAGGCGAGAACGAGTTCCTCAAGGTTGGTCCCGCCACCGAAACCCCAGTTCATGCCTTTGCACCCGAGCGCGACGCTGATGCAAGCCGAGACGGAATGGGGTAAGTGGTGGGCCACCAAATGCGGAGAGATGGCCAGGGCCCCCTCCGATTCGTACACGGAGAGCGTCTGGGCCAGTTTTTGGCGGGCGAGGAATCTGGCCGTGGCCAGAACGCCCCACTCGGAAAAGTCCGTCGTGGATTTCTGAGTCCTCTGGATAGCTCGGTGGACTGCAGCAAGGGCTACGAGGGTTTGGTCGTTCGCTTGCTTGAGTAACGAGGCGGGAACGGAAAGCGCCGACTGCAACTCGCGTCGCAAGGGTTTCAATTCGTCCAGAGAATAGGCCGCTGTGCCCCAAGCAATAACACCACAGCGCCAATCCACGGGGGGAGGCGAATTGTCCATTCGGTTTCCTCAATATCGAGTTCCGCCGAAGTCTCCTTTTCGGCGAAAGTTTTGGTCGTGCGTGCAAGACTCAAAAACCGACCTACGTGTCCTGTTGCCGGGCTCACTTGCTCGGGGGGCCGACCAACGCGAGCTTGGCCTCCATCATGTCGACAACGTCCTTGACGGTCACAAGTTTTTCGAGGTCTTCTCGCGTGAGACTGATTCGGTATTGTCTCTCGATTTGAGTGACCGCACTGACCAGATCGACGGAATCCAGGCCCAAGTCTTCGCGGAGAGAATTGGCTTCCTGGACCTCGGCAAACTCCTCTCCTGTCTCTTCTTCCAACAGTTCTTGTAATTGTTGGATGAGTTCAGAACGCTCTGACATCAAGCATCTCCTCAAGAAGCAAAATTAAAGCAGCCAGAACCGATTGGATTTACCGGTTTTGTCTAGTTTAACAATATTATTAGCACTCGGAAACTCATGGCAGCCTGAGATTTCCGTCGGATCCACAATTTTTCTGAGCCGAGAATTACAAGTTCTTGGTGATGAACAAGTTGGAGCCGGTTCCGAGAATGCAATCCGGGAACCAAATTGTTAGGGTTCTAAGCTTTCCCGTCTCTCTGACACCTACTCAAACATTCATGCAGATCGTATGCCCGTGCCAGAAATCCTCAGAAAATGTCATCGAAAATCCGGATTCTCAGAAGTTTTTGC
>CAYYUU010001100.1:0-2851 GCA_964474955.1 uncultured Alcaligenaceae bacterium
GAAAAAATGGGCGAATTTAGCTGCTTGAAACCTCCAAATTTTTGCGAACGTTCAGGAAGCATCGAGGACATCATGGAAAATCGGGTTTGGCGTGCGAGTTCTCCCAGTTTGTTCCGGAATCGATGCAGGTTATTCACGACACCGAATCCGTAAGCGGTCTTTGGCACACACCGGAGTGCCCCAGTGACGTCCGATTGCCTGGTTTTGGAACCAGCAGTTCCCACAGTTGTCAGGCCAAGGACCAAGGCTCCTGCCAGTCCGAACATCATGAATCGTCGCATGCGTTTCCTCCTTTGCGGTCTAACTCCTCGCGTAGTGGCACAAAACCGTTTGTGCTCCACCGATGAGTTTCGTAGGACTTGTGACAGACTGTGCAGTTATGCCGCAAGTCCCGCGCCAAGGAGTTGGGACGGTCCATGGGCCCTCCTCATCCAGGAATCTCAACGGCATCGTCGGAGTGGCCGGTGGAGGGAACGTGTCATGTTCGCTTTGGGAAGAGCTATTCTTCTGGGACGAGAAGAGCCCAATATCATCACGACGTATGCCGACGATGCAGTCGACCAAGGTCGACATCTGCCTCAACGAGTCTCCAGGTCGAGTGTGAGGAAGCGACTTTGATTCTGCGTGGCTGGACGTATCTTCAACTGCAGGCCCCTGCTTTGGCGTCACGTATCGGTCACTTCTCCGCGTCGATTAACCCATTAATTCCCCACCCCTCCACCGCCCGGTTCGCCAGAAAAACTCCATTCAAATTGACCTTGCGAAAGCCAGTACTCCATTCGTTCTTGCATATGTTCCAGGGAAGAGTTTGTGAGTTCTTCGAGTCGATCCGGCGTTTCGAACACTTCGGCCCACCAATTGAAATCCAAAATCCCCGGCCCATCGGTAAATCGAAATCGTTTCACCATGATGAGTTCTTCTTCGAAGTCCCATTCGTCCTTCCAGTCTTCCAGGGTTTCTTTGTCTTTGTGAGGTCGCGTCTGCGTCTCAAGCAGGTTGCCGAGATGATCAAAAATCGCAAGCGATATTTCATCTTGGCCGTTGTCGAACATCAACTGTGTGAAATCTTTGCCAATGCCGACGTCGAATTTCCATTCGAGACTGAACCAATAGATATGGTCTGGCCGACGCTCACGAGCAACCGTCACACGATTGCCGAAATGCGCCTTGAGCTTCTCCTGCCCCTTTTCGGTCATGGGATTGATGCCGCAGCGGAGGAGCTTGAGGTTTTCAAAGAAGTCATGTTGGCAAAGGAATTCGGCACCGTCGTCATCGATCCAGTTGCACATCAAACTCAGTTCTTCGAGGTTCCGCAGTTGGTCGAACTCGACCAAGTCTTCGAGGTCACCGGTCGCCAAGTCCGATCCAGCCAAGTCGAGAGAGAGGAGTTTATTCTCGGCGGGAATCTGCTGAAGCAAACTCACTCTGCCAGACAATTGAGAAACCCACGCATGGCGAATCGGATGTTCGGCAAATGCTCGTTGACCCTGGTCGCCGAGATCGTCGGCCATCAAATCCATCTGCTCGACAAAACCTCGCGAGAACCGACACCAATCCGAAGGATTCCAGTAAAGTCGAATCCACAACATTTGGTTACTGAAAACCAAATCACCCGCACGATAGGCCAACTCTCACCGATGCATCGAATCTTCGGTGAGTTTCGACAACTCGATCTGAAGGCGGATGAATTCGGCCCGCGCCAAAGGACTAGGCATCGATGAGGCCTCGGCGTTTTCTTCGAGCCAATCGGCGTAGACCAACCGAACGGCGTCGTCGTCAGGATTTTCGACGATGGCTCGGAGCAGTTGTTCTTCTTGTTCCATCAGGGTATCTCCCATTTCGCAAGTTCAAATTTTGTGAGGAGTTTCCGTTGGTTCTACCACATCAGCCCGAAACGCAAGATCATTCCAAATCCCGGCATTCGCCAGGGAAGCTTCTCTTGGAAGCGAAAAAATCGTCTTGTGAGGTCAATGTCCGATCTGAATTCCTCCGCCCATCCCCAATCCCGCTTGCGTCTCGGATGTCAAAATGGGTAACATAAGCCTTTTCGTATCACCAAGCTGGTCATGTCCGATCGTCAACCGATGATCACTCCCTGCATTCTTTTGATGAGACACCACGAGAACGTTATGCCACGGACATTCCGCATTCTACTTTGCCTACTTTGGGTTGGGCTGGTCGGGTTCGAAGCTCCCGCCCAAACGACAAAGAAAAAGCCCCTTGATCATAAAAGTTATGATCTTTGGAAAAATATCAGTTCGCCAACAATTTCGAACAACGGAAACTGGGTTCGATACACCCTCACCCAAAAACAAGACGTCACACAGAAAGTTGTTCATCGCTCCGGGAAGCCAGAATATTCCCTCCCTCGGGTCCGCCTATCGAAGTTCACAAATGATAGTCGTTATCTCATATATCTCCTTCCGCCAGAGAAGAAGAAACCAAGAAAGTCGAAATCGAAGGCCAAGATCAAAACGACAGAGCCAGCGAAACAACAATTAGTGATTATGGAATTATCTTCAGGAAAGAAATTCTCGAAACCAGGAGTGCGAAGATTCTCTTTGCCGGAAGAAGGGAGTGAGTGGATAAGCTATCTCGTCGAACGGAGTGACACGTCACCAAAGACCACCGGAAAAGGAAAAACACCTGCAAGGGGAAAAGTCAAGGCTTCGAAAACAGAGGAGAAGAAGACTACCAAGAGTGAGTCTTCGTCATACGACTTAATTATTCGAAATCTCAAGACAAAAGCCCAGTGGAGACAAACGCATGTTTCGAGTTATTCGTGGACCAAGGATGGCAAGAACCTCGCATTCATCCGGTTGCCAGACGAGGAAACAGAACGTGGCGTCTC
>CAYYUU010001101.1:0-2842 GCA_964474955.1 uncultured Alcaligenaceae bacterium
CCAAGTCGGCGAGATTGCCCGGCGTCCTGGCGTGTTGTTGGGAGCCCAAGAACTCCTCCCGCAGAGTGTCTCTTTCTGTCTCCCTTCGAGCGCTGATTTCTTGGTACTCAGGTGCGAGCCAACGCAAAAAACCAGCCAGAGAGGAAGCATATAAGCCATTTCGAGCGTCTTGTTGGCACTGGGCCAGTTGGGGATTGTGACCAATCTTCCCTTGCCCAATGTCTCCCGGCGAGACCGTCAACACGACGAGTCGGGCTCGCAGACTCGTTCCTCGAGGGATGTCTTCTCCGGTCGAGACAATAAGCCCGCGAGGTGGACGTTCGGGCCGCAACGTCGAATCCGATCGCATCCTCTGTCGTCCGGAATGGTTGCCTTGTCCTCGGAACACGCGGTCAGCTTTTTTGTGGTATTTTTGGACGTCGTTGGAAGTGCCGGTGGGACAGAAATCATCGATGACGAGGACCGCGTCCTTTGTGAAGAAGGCTAATCCCTCCAGTGCGTTGTCCGTGGACGACCAGTTCGCTGGTAGATTTCGGGCATTCATGCGTGCCCCGAAATGTTGCTGAATCAACGCCGCTAGCTCGCTTTTGAACGTGCCAGTTGGCCCCGAAAGGTGGATCGAGAAATCTGGGCTACCTAACACCGCTCTGAAAACACTCGCCAAGAGCGGATACATCAGCCGAGGAGGCCCGAGATCGAGCAGCCTCAGACTTGCCCGGACAGCTTCTTGCAACTCCGCTCTCGTAGATGGTTTCGGGAGGCAAAATTTGCCGACATTACCTTGGAGTGACACGTCCACCTCCACCGGCCCATCTGGGCCAATCCCGCCCCCGGCGTGGAGGTAGACCCACCGGCCGTCGAGATTCCGCCATCCGATGTGCGTGAATACCGTTCGTTGCCGAACACCCTCCGAAAGGTATTGAATGGCCTCGCGAAGTTGGTCTTTTATGCCAAAGCCCGCACTCACAATGGCGTTCGCTCCCCACCGCTCCACAACCCACTTCAGGGTCGAGAATTCGCCTCTGGGAACTTCGATTCGAGGGAGGAATTTTCCTCCTTCGCATGTTCCCTCGATGACGAAATAACCCGTTGTCTCGGCTCCATCATCGTGGACGACCTCTTGTGTGATTTGTGCTGCGAAGTTTGCCAAACGGATGGGAGGAGTCCCTTCTCCACCCGAGACGTTGCGGTACGTGTAGTGGTCGTCAACGAAATACGGTTCCTGATCGGGATCGTCGCCGTTGTATGAAATTGGAGCCATCGCTTGGAGGATTCGGCTGAAATCCCGCAAGGGGATTTTGTGCTGTTTCAGCAAAACCTTGTTGGCCGCGAAGCCGGCGGGATCGGTGCGTTTTTGGTCAGCCATAGCCTGAAGCAACTCACGGTCTTGAAAGAACTGGATTGGTCCTTCTTTCAGCACTTCGGGGAGTCGCTCTAACACCTGGGCCGGCGACACTTTTTCGGGAACGCCTGCCGCACTTCTGATTTCCGCAAGTTTCTGTTCGACCTCTTCTCCTGCCACAACCTCCGCTTCATGTCCGTTGGCCAACAAATCATCGAGTCCCTTACCCTTTTCCATGTCCCAAAGCTCCAGTTCGAGAGAGTAACCATCCTGGCTGAGTTTCAGTGCGAACGCCGAAAGGGCACTTGCTACTTGCGGTTTCGCCCAGCAATCAGCATCGAAGGCCAAACGGACAATCTTGCATTGCATCGACTTCAGGACCGGCAAGGCCATTCGCCAGTTGGTTACGCCAGGGGCGGAAATCGTCGGCAGACCATCCAGGTGAAAAATGACATCGGCTTTCAACTCGCCTTCAGTGATGCGAACGAGTTCGGCTTTTTGGGGAACACCGAGAGGGACGTGGACCGGGCTTCCTGGCCCCGGTCCGCCGTATTTTTTGGAACTGAGGTAGAGGTAGCGAAAGTCTTCCGCAGCGGGCTCGTCATCGCGGAGTTTGAGGGCTACGATCATTCCCTGAAGGTCTCGGCATGGGACGACCAGTCCGGGTACTCCACCGAGCGTCAAATATTTTCCACTCACACCTTCGCGAAAGAAGAATCCGGGGACTTGGAAAATCCTGTCGCCGAGTCGTTTCCAAAGTTGGTCTGCGAGAGACCACCGAGGGCCTGACGGCATCGTGCGATACCGACCTCGGTCAATTGCCCCATCGGAAAGGCCACGGTTCAATAGTCCGTTCCGGTGCCTGTTGGATAACCTGAGTTCTTGCAGCAAAGCACGGTAGACTTCGTCCAAAAGGTCTGGAGGCGCTGTGTTGCTCGTGGAGGCGTTTGACTTGTTCGTCATCGGTGGGGGAGTCCGAGTGTTGAGCGACTCTGCAAGCCGATGTATGTGGAATGGGGTTCCGTTCTTGTCTGTTTCATGGTGTTCTGCTCCTTCTTCGACACGCATGCACATGGCGACCGTCCCGTCTTCCGCGACCGAACACCAATCTGCCTTCTCGCAAATGGGGCAGGGAAACTGTCGACTCACTCGGGTCCATTTACGTTTCATGATTTGGCTCCCGCGTTTTTCCGAAAGATCGCCACGTTTGACGATCTGGCATGGCTAGCTTGATCCATTCGCGGATGATGCCAGCGTCGAACAAGATTCGTCGACCAACCCGGACTCGCCCTGGTATGTCTCCATTTGAGTCCAGCCGACGAATCGTGCGGAGGGACAAAGACGTCAACATCATGAGTGCCTTGCAATCGAACAACATGGGCTCAATCATCAAGAGACCTTGGGTTTGGTTTGAATTAGCGGACATGTTCGCCCTCCTTCCGCTCAGCCCGTTCGCGGAGGGCTTGTTCCACTTCCTTCGGGTCGAACAGAACGGGACGA
>CAYYUU010001102.1:0-2842 GCA_964474955.1 uncultured Alcaligenaceae bacterium
CCAAAGTCTCGCTAAGGAAAGCACTTTTTTGGTCTAGACAAAGGGGTCCACTTCATGCTTCGGCTCACATATACCCTCAAAGACATGATTGAGATCACTCCCGAACGACTCGCCATGGAAGAGCGAATGCGTGAGTTGATCTTGGTCGAAGGACTCGAACCGGTCGTGCCGACTTACACGAACGAGATTGGGATGGAGTTCGCGTGGATACCGCCGGGAAAGTTCTTGATGGGAAGTCCAGAGGATGAACCAGAACGAGAAGAGACGGAAACCCGACGTGAGGTGACTCTGACGAAGGGTTTCTGGCTCCAAACGACAGCCGTGACGCAACTTCAGTGGGAACAGGTCGAGGGGTATAATCCGAGTCAGCTTCAGGGCGATGAACTACCGGTCGAGTCTGTGCGCTGGTTGGATTGCGACCATTTTTGCTACCAGCTATCCAAATGGACAAACCAGGGGACTGGGTTACCAACAGATGAGCAGTGGGAATACGCCTGTCGTGGAGGAACGACCAGTGCGTACTGGTTTGGGGAAACTATCACGAGGGCTCTAGCAAATTATCATGTCGTGTCTCCTCAGCCTGGGCATCTCTCAAACCAGAACCAAGAGCGAAAGTATGAAGTGTCTTTCCAACAGGTAGCAATACCGAACCAACAGAAAACTGTTGAAGTCAAGACGTTCATCCCCAACTCTTGGGGAATATACCAAATGCATGGGAATGTTTTTGAGTGGTGCCAAACACGGATTGGGAAGCCCCAACCCGATCCGTTTAGTAAACGAGTCATCCGAGGGGGGAGTTTGACGAACAGAGCCAAATTTTTGAGATCGAGTTATCGCAACTGCCTTTCAGCTTGGAGGGCCTTCTATAACGTTGGCTTCCGATGTGTCGTGATTCCCGACTAATCCGCCAATTCTACAACCATATCTTACTCCTCCCCATCCTCCGCAACCAACCGCAACCCAATTGGCAATTCATCTCCAAGCATCTGTCCTTGTTCTTCGCGTCCGAGTTCCGTAACTTCTTCGACCATCTGAAACCATCGCCGTGGTGCATCGAGTGATTCCAACACATGCAACACAGTCCTTCGATGGCTATCGTCGATGTCAAGGGCTCGTTGTCCGGTCATGCGAGCGAGTTGCACCAGGCAAAATCCCCACGAACTCTTTTCGCCGTCGTGAGTCGGTTCGAAGCCGGCAATTTCATCGATCCAACTTTCGGCGATGTTCGGATGCAGGACTGTGTTAAGAGGACCGTAAGGAAGTATCCTTGCTCCCAGACGAGGCAAACACGGAAACACATATTGCGGAACGGGCGGGCGGTTGACGAGTTTCAACAAGTTGTTGCCGAGTAGTTCCTTGGTCTTCGCGTCGAGTCGTTCGAGAGCCGCGGCCAATCGCCACATTTCGGCGAGTTCTTCGGCGGGTGGTTTCGGAGTCTTCTTCCCCTTGCTCGAAATCAGGCTCGGTCGCAGTCGATTGAACAGAGTCTTCTGGAGCGATCCGTTCAAGCCACCCGAGACACGACGCCACATGATCCAGTATTGCCCGCCACCAACAGGTTGTTGCATGCCCTTGTTGCCTTTGCCGGGTGGGGCGTGGAGCATCTTCCACAACTGCTCGACGCGGAACTTGTCGAGCGAATCGCCGAATCCCGGACGCAAACAAAAGCCAACCAAGTTGTACCAACGATTCAAGTGCTGTACCGACTTGTTTCGCTTGTCGGCGACCTCCTCGAGAAAGTCCCACAAGCGACGACATAGACCCGTCGGCCATTTTTGTTTCTTGGCGTCGAGAGATTTCTCAATTGCCTTCATCAACTCCTTCGGCTTGGGAGCACCCTCGGCGTCGTTGAAACATCCCTTGATGTCTTCCGCAGCAGCTTGAACTTGGGCTTCGGGCCACACGTCGACGAGCCCCTGTTCTTGCGATTGCTCTTTTTTCTTGGGCTGGCCGGTCTGAACTTCTTTGACGATTTCGCGGACGTTGAATTCCAGACGCCAACGGTTGTCGCCTTCCTTCGCCACGCAATACAGCTCGACCGTCCCAATTTCCGTCGACCGCGCCGCCAACGTGACGGGAACTCGTTTGGTGCCGCTGCGTTTGCCACCTCGCAAAATCGTGTGAAGTGGAGGCAACTGCCAGAGTTGGTCGGGAGCCACATTCAAAACGTCGCCGGCCTTGTCATCACCGCGAACCGTTGACGTAAAGAGCGGAAACGCCACCGGTTGACCAAGTGCGAGTTCGAGTTCGGGCTTCGGCAAGTCGATTTCTTGTCCTTCTTCCAGGTGCTGCGGCACGACACAAAGGACGGTCTTCTTTTCGTCTTTGCCATTCGATTCGGCCTTGGATTCGATGGCGATGTAATACGAACGCGGAATCCCGCCGCCGATTCGTTTGCCCCCGGTGTGCTTGAGCCACGCGTAATGAGCCGCACCCATCGACACCGCAAGATCGAGCGAGGGGTTCGTGAGGACGAGCGGCTCCCACGGATTCTCGGGGGTCGCGTACCACTTCTTGAGGACGTCGACAACACGCTCTCGCAAGATCGCCGGTTGGAACACACCGCCGTTGAAGAGGATTGCATTGGGGACAACGCTTTCGCTCTCACCCGACATCGTATGAGTTTTCAAAAAGCCCGAGAGTTGCCGCGTGATGGCTGGATCACTGACGTAGGGCAAGCCCATTTCGTGTAGACCGGCCCTCGCCCCGCGATTTGGTTCGGAGTCGCGTTCGACGAACGGAAAGAATCCATCGAGCATGACAGCTAGGATTTCTGCGGGCGTCTAGTTGGTGATGAGCGATCCGCCGATGACCTTCTTGCCACGGACGACGAACGTGACGC
>CAYYUU010001103.1:0-2841 GCA_964474955.1 uncultured Alcaligenaceae bacterium
CCCGGAGCCAGTGGTTGTACTTGCGACATTGGTTATTATCCTTCTCTGGTGGCGTTCCCGAGTGGGAACGGTGATGAATGGGTTGTCCCCGGTATGGGGATTGTATTTTCAACGTGAGGGTGATTACTTCATGGACTTCAAAGCGCTCATCAACGGTTGTCGAATACTCACCGACACGCCCCACGGGTTCTTCTGTTCGGCTTTGTCGATATCGTTGTGGGCGAGAAATGCTTCAAGTTTCTGAATGTTTTCCGGAGTATCCGGGAGAATCTGGAGACCGAGTCGGATGGCTTCGAGTCGTTTGACGATGTTGCCAGCGAGCTCCGCCTTGGTCTTGGCCACGGCCGTTTGGAGTTCTCGGATGCTCTTGACGACTTCACCGTGTCGCTGCTTCCAGAGAGCCAGTCCGGTGGGCTGCTCGGTGCCACCTTGCATCGCTCGTTCGAGAACGTCGAGATTTTGGAGGGCTGCGGGGTACGTTTCGTGTTTGGCTAATTTGTGAGCCTCCTGATACATGGCCCCAAATTCTTTGATATTCGGATGATTGTCGGCGATGGCTTTTTTGAGATCTGCCGCGACTTTCGCAGAGCGCTTCTTCCAAAGTTGTGCCGGATCATGAGGGGCGTTTTGCGGCGTCTCGTCTGCGCTCGAAGGGTTCTCGACTTCCTCGTCTTGGCCTTCCTCGTCTTCGTCTTCCGTCTCCTCGTCGGACTCGTCGTCGAAATCCACGTCATCGACGACTTCGAGTTCGGTCGAGTCGAGTTCTGCGTCGAACGCTTCCACATCGACGTTGCCGATGGCGTTGATGTCGACGTCTTCGTTTTCGTCCTCGTCGACAGGAACTTGGTTGGGGTCGATCCCGAGCAGAACGATCGTCAGTTGTTTGACGAACTTGCGATACTTCGGCAAGTCCTTTCCGCCGTTCATGTCCTTGAGATTTTTGATGGCCTTGCAGTAATACTTCAAAACGAGGGTGAGTTTCTTTCGAATTTTGTCGAATTTGGCTTTCTTGCCTTCGGTCTTGAGTCCGCCCTTCGAGACGGTCCGAAGGACTTTGAGTCCTTTGTCGATTTTGGTCCAGTGGCCGTGGGCTTTCTTTTCCTTGTCGGGCAGTGCCTTGATGTCCTTGTCTTTCATCTTGGCGCGATCGGGAAAGTGTTTTTTGTCTGCTTTTCGCCACAATTTTTAGATTTTGGTGGGGCTCTGGATGGACATAGTCTGGGCCCTTTCGTGATTTCACCTTGGGTTTGAATCGGTTCAGAAACGGTTTGGTTGGTTATTTGAAAAAGTTCGTGAGGCTTGTTTCGTCTTCACCCAGACATGCGAGATTTCTCAACGAAACGTATCATGCGATTTGAAATTTTTTGAAAAGAAATGCGGCGAAAGATGAGGAACACGAAGCCCAGCCCAAAGTCACAGAGATCACAGAAAACACAAAGACCACAAAGACCACAAAGCAAAACCACTTTGGTTTTCTCAGTGTTCTCAGTGATCTCTGTGGCTACTGTTTCTTCTGTCCCTTTTGTCTTTCTATTCCCCGTTCCCTGTCCCCTGTTCCCTAATTTTTGACGGGTACAAGTGCAGTGCCCAGTTCATCTGACCATTTTGGGTTTCCTGTCGCAACTCGAGACGATCCACCAAAGCAAGCATTTTGAGTGCATTATCGAACCATGCGCCCGCCGTCGCGGGTGCCATGTCGTTGGACTTCGATAACGATTGGATGGCCCACTTGCGATGCATTTGTAGGCCAGCTATCAACGTTCGGAACGAGAACTGGCCGATGGGTTTGTTGGCAATGGGCCGGTTCGTTTTTTCGAACAACAGAATTGCTTTCGGTGAATTGGCAACGACGAGGTATCCATCCTTCAGCGCGAACGCAGGACTGGCGCCCAGCGGAAACGACTTGTGCTCCACGAAAGTGATTTCGACGCCTTTTTGGGTGACTCGTTTCACCCGGACCAGAGGACCATGAGGGTTTTGTCGGTTGTGATGATATTGCCCAAGTGCGGCAAAGAATTGCAGGCTTCGATAGAGATCACGTCCCAGTGTTGGGTCCGCGGAATCCTCCCGAATGTTGATTGCGGCGAGGACGTGAGGGATGGGGGAGTCTTGCGAGGGACAAACGCAAAAACCAACGTCCGGCCCGAGCCTTGGAAGAACGTCCTCGAAAACATTCCGGACAAGTTTCGCGCCAATGTCTCGTTGGACGTTGGCCTCGAATTTTTTCTGGTCCTCCGGAGAGAGGAATCCTTTGACGGCATCCAAAAACGCCGGAATGTTTGTCTTTCCGGCGACAGTACAAACGGCGCCTTCGGGGAAACGCTGCCAAAGTTCAGACGGCGAAGCGGGGGCGAGGAATTGTTTCCCCGATTTGGGTAGTGCCTCGGCCCGACCTCGCAAATGCAACGCTAGGGTCACTCGGTCCGCGACTCGCAAAGTTGCAGCGGCGGAATCCAAGGCTTTCCAGTACGGGCGGAATCCGGCGATGACCTGGGCGTCGTTGCCCTTGGCTCGTTGTTGTTCTCTCGCCAAATCCGCGTCGAACGCACGTGGGTTGACCCAAAACGTGAGGATCGAATCGTCGGCCGGAAGTCCCTGGAAACCGAGTTCGACCGGAGAACGTTTTGCTTCCTTCTTCGTGTCTTTGTGTCGGTCGATGACCTGGTGGAGAACTTGAGCGTGTCCCGAGAAGGCAAAGAGGTTCTCTTTTTGGAAATAAAATAGGTCTTGCTTGGGGTCCTTCCGAAGGTAGTACGTGACGCCGCGATACTGGAGTTTTTTGAGGGTTCCGGGCGGCTGAAGTTTGTGGACGATGCGGATCACGCGACTGAGCAGTTCGCT
>CAYYUU010001104.1:0-2840 GCA_964474955.1 uncultured Alcaligenaceae bacterium
AGGTCAAGAAAAAAGGCCGTTGAGCCACGAAGAAAATCAATCGCAATGAAAGCCCGCCTGGTGTTTCAAAGCAGACGGGCTTTTTTCTTATTTCGATTTCGCGTCACGCCCAAATCGCGAGCTGGAGCTTCTTGAATCGGTGGTTCGCAAGACGGTCTCGGCTTCCACCTCTATCTTGTCGGGCTCGACGAACTCCAAATATTCCGTGAGTTCGCTCAATTTCAGGGAGTTGTACAATTCCTTGCGAAAGTCGTCGTCTGCCTGTTCCAAAAGTTCGGTGACCTGAGCAACTTGGGTTTTTCGTTCGTCATTGTCCGCCGCGCAGCTCAGATTCTCGATGATTATTTTCGCGTCGTCCAAACAGGCCAGCGCCACTCCGGCTTTCTGCGTCGCGGCCTCCTGCAGAACTTGTTGGAGAGTCTTGACGTTTCGGATCAGCCTCTTGACCCCGTGTTGATGGCTTTCGATCCCTTGTTGTTTTGCCACACGCTGGTCGAATTTTTCCTGATCATCTTCCGTTTCGTTGGCGGTGGCGGAGCGTTGCTTTTGTTTCTCCAACACCCCATGCAGTTTCTGAAGAAGCTCGATGTCCTTCGCGCCCAAACTGGTGGGATCGGCTACTTTCTTTTGGATGAACTTCAACACCCTTTCGGTCTTCTCGGTGAGTTGTTGAGTGGATTTGTCGTCCGAACTGTTGCCGCACAGTTTCTGGCGGTGGGGATCGTCTTCAATCCTGAGTTCCTGTTCGATCGTGCTGGCCACCTCTATTTGGATCGTTTTGATCTGAGCCATGGCTTGCTGATCAATCGTGCTGAGCAGGTTTTTCAAGTTGTCAATCGCCGTGATTGCCACCAGGATTTCGGCTTGCAGATTCTGTTGGTTCAGGTGCGAGACCCGAGATTGAGGAGATCGACCGAGTTGCGGTTCGCTCGATTCTTCCGGGCATGACAGCTGCGACATTGGACTCGATCCTGTTTGGGGAAGACGATCGGTGAGGGTTGCTACTCGACGTTTTTGGGCGACTCAGACAACTGGGTTGCGAAGTTACCCTGCTCGGGCGTCGAAAAGAAATCCGTCGTCTCGGCCAAACGCGCCTCAAACTTTTTCGAGCAAAGTCGGAAAAGGAGTTTCCTAGCGAGAAATGAACCACTCACCAGATCAACAAACAAATCCCCCGCCACAACAAGGTGACGAGGGATCTACGGGATCCGATATTTCAATCGATGGTTCAGCCTGCGAGGGCGACCAACAGTTTGTGTTTGAGGGCGGCGTGGTCGGAGTCCCCGACCAGAGCCATTAACTCGATC
The DNA here is from genome assembly GCA_964474955.1 of uncultured Alcaligenaceae bacterium. Classification (GTDB taxonomy): domain Bacteria; phylum Planctomycetota; class Planctomycetia; order Gemmatales; family Gemmataceae; genus CAYRFQ01. Next base: position 1,308 of record CAYYUU010001104.1, read on the forward strand.
CGCAGCAGTTTATCAATCTCCTTCTTGGCGGCGTCGCGGTTCTTTTTGGTCCAGGCTCCTCCGTGCTCCATGTCGTGTTTGAGTTTCTTGCGAACAAGCGAGGAGAGGTTCACTTCTTTTGGCGCGTTGGACACGACGAATTCGTTGTAGATGTTTAGGGCCGCTTGTCCTTTGGGAGGCTCATTCGTGTCCACGGCCTTGTAAAAATCCAGGTTCTCTGGGTTGTACCGAACCTTGAGGAATTCGTACAACACGGCCGAGGCCGAACGATTCGCTATGACCTTTTCCAATTTAATTGCGTTGTCGGGCAGCAACCCTTTGAGACCGTCCTCGACGGCCTTTTTGAAGTATTCCTGGAGTTTTTTAACTTCCTCTGATGGTCCACCGTCGTCGGCCTTGATGAGGTCGTTGAATGCCTTCCTGTCGTAGCTTTTGGCTTCGATGTTGTTCGCAATGCTCTGGGCGATCCTCGTTTGAATTACGGCCGCGTTGAGTTGTTCGGGCGTGACCTTGTTCTCAGGGTCCTTGATGTGGTCCGTAATGGTCGGGTTGAACAACCGCAATAGAATATGCCCCCCGACTTTCTGCAGAGCCTTTTCCGGGTCCTCGAACTTCTCCAGATATCCCGAGTAGATCGTGGCACACGATTTGGCGATGTCGTCGGGGAGTTCGGTCTTGGTAATATTATCGACCATCTTTCTCGTGAGTGCCTTGTGGACGGCAACCGCTTTGGCGACTCGTTTTTTTTCTTTGTCGGTCTTGTTCTTGGGCTTCACGTCGAGCGATCCATTCACACCGCCCAACACTTTCAACAGTGGACCGGTGGTAGCTTCGAGAAACTTTTTCCCACCCGGACTGGTTTTATTCCATTGGGCGGAAACCTGCGAACCAACGTCCTCTCCCCTTAAGAATGTCCCGTCATCGTTCGCATCGTTGATGGCCAGACGTAAGGCCTCGGTGGTGATTCCGTCCATGAGTTCGGGGTTGTTGCGACCGGCCTCGACCATGGCCGCGATCTCTTTCTTTCGGTCGCCGTTTTTGTCGATGGAGTGGAGAAACTTTGCCGCATCTTTGCTACCGAGGCTCTCGTAAAATTCTTTCCGAAGGTCGTCGTTGCCCGTCTCCATGGCGTACGAATTGAGGGCGTCCGTAATGTTCTTGATGTTTTCCTGGTTGTTCTCGTCGTATGGTCCGTGGACAACGTCCTGTGCGAGAGTCTTGGCGTTGTCGAGCATTTGGGCCTTCAGTGGGGCGAGATTTTGATCCCGCTCCTCTTGGGTTTGGATGATCAGGCTGATTTTCTTGGCCAAGTCTGCGAGAGCGTCCCGGTGAGCCTTGATCGCCTTGATCTTTCTTTCTCGCTGGTCCTTTTTGGAGTCTGTGTTTTCGTTTTTGTTTTGCTCGACGTAGTATTCGCGGACTTGGCCCAGTTTTTTGTCAAGGACGCTGATTGCCTTCAAGTGGTTGGGTCCGAGGTTCGCCGGATTCTGAAGATCTTTTTGGACGTATTTGAGGACACTATTGAGCGGTTGC
>CAYYUU010001105.1:0-2839 GCA_964474955.1 uncultured Alcaligenaceae bacterium
AAAGCCCACTCACGACACGAAAGATTTCATATTTCGAGGACACACGATGATTGCTAAATTGAGTTTGCGAGTTTGCGCGGTCTTGTTGGGATTCGCTGCCACTTCGAGTTCTGTCCGGGCCGACGAACCGACCAAAAACGCACCCGTCAAGAAAGCCGCGCCGCGTGTGGAAGTCGTTTTTTGCCTGGACACGACCGGCAGCATGAGCCAATTGATCAACGCCGCGAAGCAAAAAATCTGGTCGATAAGCAACCAAATTGCAGCGGGCACTCCGACGCCGGATTTGCGAATCGGCTTGATCGGTTATCGCGACCGAACCGACACCTACGTCACAAAAATCTACGATCTCACCGACGACCTCGATGGCATGTACGCCAACCTCATGAAGTTCCAGACGGGCGGTGGCGGGGACACGGCCGAAAGTGTTAACCAGGCGTTGCACGAAGCCGTTCACAAGATGAAATGGACCAAAGGCAAGAACGTCTTGCGAATCATTTTCCTCGTCGGCGATGCTCCACCGCACATGGATTACAAGGACGACGTGAAGTATCCCAAGACTTGCGAAATCGCCGCCAAGCGAGGAATCATCATCAACACCGTGCAGTGTGGTAACATCCCGGGCACCGACAAGATCTGGAAGGAGATTAGCAACTTCTCTGAAGGTAGCTATGTGCGAATTGCACCAAACGCCAATCCGGTCGTCGCCGTCAAGACTCCGTTCGACGCGAAGTTGGCCAAGATCAACGAAGAACTGGTGAAAACTACTGTCGTGTTTGGATCGCCCAAAGAGCAAAAACGCGCGAAGATGTTGAACTCGACGGCGAGAAAACTCACGGCAGAGAAGGCCGCCGACCGAGCCGCCGCGTTCGCCAACTTGGGCCGTGGGGCGACGTATGATTTAGTCGAAAACATTCGTAAAGGAAAGGTAAAGCTCAAGGATCTCAAGCAAGCAAACTTGCCACCGGTCCTCAAAAGCAAGACGATCAAGGAGCAAAAGGCCTACCTCGACAAGATGGCAAAACGTCGATCCGAATTGAATAAGACCGCCCGCGAACTCGACAAAAAACGGCGTGGTTACATCGCCGAGAAACAAAAGAAAGAATTGAAAAACAAAGTTCGAGACAGTTTCGACCTGCAGGTGAACCAACTCATCCAAAGGCAAGCGAAGCGCGTCAACATCCGCTACGAAAACGTTGAAGAACCGAAGAAGAATGTTTCGAAGAAGTAAACGACGTGAGGTTTTTTGGATTGCGGAAACAGACTTCCGCAATCCAAAGCCGAACTCACTTTAACTCTCCGCCAACAACATGTCGACAACCCAACATCCCTTGACGTGCTGTTGTCTCTTGGGGAACACGCTGATGTGTTGGCGGCAGTGCCCGAGGATTTCTTCGTGTTCGCACCCCGCCTCTTCCAGGGCGTCGGCCAGGATCGGCATGTTGCGAAAATCATCGGACTGATACATCGAGTACGCCATCTTGAGGATGCACTCACCGTTCCAGCTGAGCCAACGTTCACGCTCGCATTCGTCGACGTCCAACCCAGCGAACGGGTTGACGTAGATGTCCCGGATGATGTGAGCTTGGGCCACACCTTCCTGGGGAGGCGTCGGCGGCTTGTCTTGACGTCGGCGTCGCCGCTTCGACCCCGAGTAATCCTCTCGCACGCACTCACGCAAAACGCGAAGTCCGTTCGCCACGGGAGTCGTCAACGCCGTGAAGACGGCCGTGGAACGTCGGCTTCCGTATCCCTCTCGAAGCGTTCGAAGCCATCCCTTCAGATTCGTGGGAGGAGGCGTCTCCAGATGCTTTGCGGCCATCGTAAACATCTCCCCTAGCGGTGCGCTCGCACGCTTGGGGCAAACCCGATCGCAACAAGCCATGACTAACATCCGGCCCTTACGCGTCAATGGCCTTTCCGAACCGAACCACACTTTCCGCTGGTCTTCCTGGCTCGACAAGGCCTTGAGTAACTTATCAGGATCAGCACACGATTTCCACTTGGTGGCGTTCATGATTTTCCTCTTGGATGTCTCCTCTCGACTTCGGTTACGGACAACCGAAGGAGGGACAACTCAGGAGGTAGTTCGGTTCGCTCAAGACGACGGAGACTGGGGAGAAGAGTCTCTGCTTTGGACGGGCAGAGACATAAGAGTCGCGGTTTGGAGTGTCGCCTTTTGTTCGGGCGGACGGATAAATAATTGTCGTATTTGTTGGTTGTTTGGGGAGTGTCGTATTTCGCTCCGCGAAAGAACGCCTGTCTTGGTCTTGGAGTTCTCCGGCTTGCAACAGGCAGGATTACCAAACCAAGTTCTAGCTACTCCCAGAAGTTTCCAACTCTTGGCTGTGGCGAACCCCCAAATTCGAGACGGGGACGGGAAATTCGGTACACAAAACACACAAAAATCCGATGTTGGGGATTTTTGTGTGTTTTGTGTGCGCTTTTCGCACTTCCTCCTCGGAAAACGACCCCTCGAAAAATGCTCCTGCGAGGGTCAAAACACGTACACAAAAAACACAAAAATCAAGGCGAGGCATTTTTGTGTGTTTTGTGTACCGAATTTCCCGCTTCTGCTTCGAAACAACACTACAACGGTGTTCTTTCGCACGCAGGCGAAGCCTGCAAAAGGAAAGTGCCTGCACTCGAGAAAGACGACAATCTCCGAACAACCGCAAATACGACTCATCGAGATCTGTTCGCCCTTATGGGTTTTGACGACCAAAATCGGTAATGTGTAGATTTGGAACAAGCCTGAAGCGCGAGCGAAGGTGTTTTTTGGCCTTCGCTTGCGCTTCAGGCTTGTAGAATAGAGCCTTCCCTGGTGCCGATTTTGTTCGTC
>CAYYUU010001106.1:0-2833 GCA_964474955.1 uncultured Alcaligenaceae bacterium
ATGACGCCAACGAGGTACGAAAGGGAATCTTTCTGGTACTCAACGAAATCATGCCAATCTTAGCTTGGGCAGTATAGTTAAAGTGGAAAGATTTCTTTCACGAGCCAATATTAACGGGTGCAAAACCTGCAAAGGCAGGGTTGTTGTTATTTGTCAACTATTCGCTCCCAGTGATATTCACATCCGGTTGGAATAGCTGGGAAAACACTAAGGCAGACGCGGGTTGTTTGGACGTGGGAAGAAATCGTGCAGCTGTGTTTCGGGATTCGAATTCACGGAAGGGAATATGGCGGTAAGATGTTACTCGTGAGAATTTTCCGCCTTTACGCAATGATCCTTTCTGTGCTGTTTGACGACACTCGTTATAATCTGAAGTATATCTGAGTAGATAGGCTTCTCTGAGTCACGCTAGAACGCCGGAACACGAAGCCAAATCGGATGCTTTGACATCCCGAGGCCCGTACATCGTTCCGCTTAGGAAGAAAGGTATCGGCATGAAGCGGTTTGTCTTCTTGGGCATGAGCCTAGTCGTGTTGGCGACCATGCCTCAACAAATATCGGCTCAACCCCCTAGTCGAGAAATTATCGCTCGCTACCGGAAAGCCATCGGTGCGGAGAAAACGAAGAACGCAATTCGGGGGATGATTTTCGAAGGTAGCGGAGAGGTCTACACATATTCGGTCCGGAAGGGAAAGCTGCATGGGACGGCCCACACATTCACCGTGAAGGATTGGTTACAGGGAAAAGACCAATACCGCGAAGACCTCGAGATGAAAATTGGGATCGTCCCGCTGAAACTGACGGGAGTGATGAACAAAGACAAAGGTTGGGTCCAGGTAAATGAGGGAACACCTACCCTCATGGACAAGCGATCGTTAGGATGGGCGAGGGATAGAGATTTTCTTTTCGTCGATGTCGTTCTGGGCCTTGAGACGTTCGCCAAATGGAAACTCTCCAAACCCAAAAGTACAACAGTCCGTGGTCACGACGCTTGGATCATCGTCGCCACAATCAAAGGAGACAATCCGCTCACATTATACTTCTCAGAGAAATCTGGGTTCTTGATTCGGATGCGAAAAAAAGCTCAGGACCTGGACCTGTCTCCCGGTTCCGCAGGGAAGTTATGGTCTTTCGAACGAGACGTCTACTTGGACAACTGGAAAGAATATAACGGATTTTATTACCCTCGAGACGAGCAAGTATTTCGGGACGGCGTGCTGTTCATGGAAAGGCAAAACAACACAATCCGGTTGACCCCGCAGATCGACAATAAGCTCTTTGAAATTCCCAAGACGAAAAAGAAAGACAAAAAGAAAAACAAGAATTAACGCAGGTTCTTCCCTCTTCCGGTGCTGTACATCATATCTTCCGCTCATAGACGGATCATAGGAGCCGACCAATGAAGCACTTTCAGCTGGCCACGATCACGACCATAACCGTTTTGTTGCTCTCGGGGAATTGGAACTCCTCAGAAGGACAAGGGAATGCCAGGCTGGTTCCGAACAACCGAATCTCGCCAATCGTCGTGGCCATCCAAAAATGTCAGGGTTCTGTCGTTGCGTTCATCTCACCCAGAACCAAAAAAGCCATGGGTACGGGAGTGATTGTGGATCCCCGAGGTTATATCGTCACCAATGCCCACGTCGTGCAGAGTAGCCGAGTGTGGAAAATTCAATTGGTCGACAAGACCGAACTGAAGGCCCAGGTAGTCTCGTTCAAGGGAGCCGGGGACTTGGCCATCGTGAAAGTAACAACCACCAAAAAGCTCGACGTCTTGCCGCCCACAACTTCGGACAAATTATATCTGGGTGAAACAGTCATCGCCATCGGCCACCCGTATGGTTACTCGTACTCGATCTCTCGGGGGATCATCAGCGGCCTTGGTCGAGAGATCGAACTCCCCGCCGGAGCCGTCATTAAGGGCGCTATACAGGTCGATGCGGCCATCAACCCCGGCAATTCGGGCGGTCCACTTCTGAACATCAACGGCGAACTCATCGGGATTAATTTTGCCCAACGAACGAGTGCCGAAAATATCGCCTTCACGATTCCCGCCAGACAAGTCCGTGCTACCCTTGCGGAATATTTCAAGAAAGAGAAATGATCACGAGTTATTTTCTCAGTAATTTTGGATTTGGCATCTGAATCACAAGGTCGTCTCCTTGTGGTCCGTTCAACGACCGAGGCCCACTCGATCCTCTAGGTCCCTCTGGCGTTTTGGGCCTCTTCCGATCTTCCACGCCGTTCATTCCAACACTTACTAGCCGATATCCCTTCTTCGTCCGGCGATAAATCAAACTCTCGCCGGTGAAGATATCCAAGGGCACTTTTGTGAGATATTTCGGAGCCAGCGCATCGAGTTTGTTGGGATACTTCCCGTTATCGACTCGATATATATCCAGGGCTAAAGCAACCTGTAGATTTCTATTCGTTTGGTAGACCCGATCTTGTGACTCAGGAACCCTTCGAGTCGCTGGCATCAAGAGCCTAGCGTAAAGGCTCACTAAATCATCCCCACGTTCGCGAGTGCTTCGGAAATACTGAAGGAGTGGATTGCGTCCTCGCAATTTTTCAAAATCAGCTCGCATTTCCCCTTCGATTCGATCAAGCTGTTTTTCTCTGGCTTTGTAATCCATCATCTGGGTCGCCGCCGCGTATTGATCGTACCAACGATCGACTTTCACAAGCCCGGAATCCCAGTTCACCAACGCTCTCAGACTCGTGTTTTCCATTTTTGCATAGTTTTGATTGTATGGATTGGTTGTGTACGTTGTCCGGTCCACAACGACCTTCTCCCTCGTTGTGTTGGCGTTTTGGCCTGGAGTTTGTCTGG
>CAYYUU010001107.1:0-2830 GCA_964474955.1 uncultured Alcaligenaceae bacterium
ACTTCAGCCCATGCCCGTGCGTGCTCAATGTGGGTGTCTGCGAGTGATGGTTCGCGGAGGTTCTACGTTACCCGGTTCTCGTTCATTATACTCGTTATCATGTTAGTGTCTGCAACGCGCGACTCGAGCGTGCTCGGTTGGATTCGTTTCCATGGAGTCATATACCAACATCTTTGCCAGTTTTTGCAACTCGGAATTGCCATCCCACGAGAACGAAGACCATGCGAACACCTGTCGTAATGATAACCGGAGCCAGCGGCGAAATCGGACACGCATTGATCACTCGGTTGAGCGAGGAACAACAACGCCCCATCATCACGCTCGACCTTCGCCCGCTCGATGATCAACTCAAACCGCTTGTCCTTCGCGAAATCAATGGGTCGATTCTCGACGGAGAATTACTCGATCGAATCCTGGCCGAGTACGAAGTGGAATTGATTTTCCATTTGGCGGCGCTTCTGTCCACGCGGTGCGAATTCTCTCCCGTCACGGCTCACCGGGTCAACGTCGAGGGGACCATGTCGATGCTGGACTTCGCGCAAAAGCAGGGCGAATCGCATGGACACCGGGTGCTGTTTTTGTACCCCTCATCGATTGCCGCTTACGGCCTCCCCAATCTCGAAACGAAGGGTAAAGCTGGCAAGGTCAAAGAGGACGAGTTCAACAAGCCGACCACGATTTATGGTTGCAACAAACTCTACTGCGAGCACATTGGCCGATACTACTGGCGACACTACAAACAACTCGCCGCACAAACTCTTTCGGGAAAAGTCGATTTCCGGTGTCTTCGATTTCCCGGCCTCATATCTGCCGTAACGGTTCCTTCGGGTGGCACTTCGGATTTCGCCCCGGAGATGATTCACGCCGCGGCCCAAAATCAACCGTATGCCTGCTTCGTGCGGCCAGACACCCGGATTCCGTTTATGGCCATGCCCGACAGCGTCAATGCGTTGTTACAACTCGCGCAGGCTCCGCGAGAGCACTTGAAACGCACGGTTTACAACGTCGGGTCGTTCAACCCTTCAGCGACAGAGATTCGACATATCGTGGAAGAGGCGTTTCCAGGCGTGGAGATCACGACGCAAGTCGACGAAAAGCGACAGGGGATTGTCGACAGCTGGCCCGCCAACGTAGATGAGTCGGCAGCGCAGGAAGAATGGGGATTTTATCCGGAATATGATTTGGAACGAGCATTCCAGGAGTATCTGATTCCGAGGATTCGAGAAAGATACTCGCAAAGCTGAAAGATGGAAGGGAAAGGTGGAAGGAAGCAATCGCCTCCTTTGAGCACGACAGAGCCGATGTAACGAGAAAGACAGGCCCTTTCGGCTTCCACCTTTCCCCTTCCACCTTTCGTTATATTTCCGTTCCGTCCGGAACGATCACCCCTTTCGGGATGACGACAACCCCATCGCGAATAATGTAAGGGCGGTTTTGTCCGTCTTCTCCCATATAATCGGGAGCGTTGTCTTTGCTCGTGATTTTGACCCCGGCCCCGATCCGAGCATCCTTGTCGACAATCGCGTCTTCGATGAACGAACCCGGACCAATTCCAACGTCGGGGATGCCGCGTTGTTTGTTCTCAGCGCGTTCTTCCTCGGTTTCGAAGCGATCCGCTCCGATGATGACGGTGTTTCGGATCTCGGCATCGCGGCTAATCTTGGTTCGAACGCCCAAGACGGCCCTTCGGATTTTCGCTCCCTGCTCGACGCGACACCCATCGCTTATAAGGCATTCGTTGAGTTCTTGAGCACTAATCCGCGAGGCGGGCAGATATCGCATGCGAGTGTAGATGACGCCTCCCGGACTATGAAAATCGAATGGCGGATTCGGTCCGGTCAGTTGGAGGCTGGCTTCGTGATAAGCCTTGACCGTCCCGACGTCTTCCCAATATCCGTCGAAGAGGTGCGTCTGGACCTTCATGGTTTGCAGGATTTCAGGGAAGATCTGCTTCCCGAAATCGGTCTTTTCGGGATCGGTGAGAGACTTGATGAGTGATTCCCGTTTGAAGACGTAAATCCCCATGCTGGCCAAATATTCTCGCCCGTTGGCAGGGATGCCGCGTTGTTCGATCCACTCAGGAGACACGCGGACGGGCTCGCGGCCCTCCGCCGTCTTCGGTTTCTCGACGAAGCCAAGGACCTTCCCTTCGTCGTCGACCTTCACCAGACCAAGCGCGTGCGTTTCGCTCGTCGGCACCGGCAACACCGCAATCGTCGCGTCGGCGTCCGTCTCGCGGTGCGTCTTGATCAACTTGCGAAAGTCCATCCGGTAGAGTTGATCGCCCGAGAGAATCAGCACCTCCTTGCATCCGTCTTCGTGGACGTACCGCATGTTCTGGCGAACGGCGTCGGCCGTCCCTTGATACCAGTCCATGTTCTCGTTCGTTTGTTGGGCCGCCAAAATCTCGACGAACCCACGGCTGAACGGATCGAACTTGTAGGTGTTGGCAATGTGGCGGTGGAGGCTCACGCTCAAAAATTGCGTCAGCACGTAGATTCGATTCGAGCCGCTGTTGATGCAATTACTGATTGGAATATCGATCAAACGATATTTCCCACCGATCGGAACGGCGGGTTTACTTCGGAGCATCGTGAGTGGCCAAAGGCGAGTTCCCCGACCTCCGCCGAGTATGAGGCTTAGTACGTCACGCATCGTGGTTGGGTCTGTTATCCTAAGGTGAGGAGATTTGTCGAATCGCTTCAGCGCCCATACTAGCACACCCAGAGGGGGAACACGCAAGGAGAAATTTTTCTTTCGCGTGAACGTGCGCAAGTCGTTGCGCGAGGGAGGATTGTGTTTTAGATCCGCAATGACTTAGACTAACGGG
>CAYYUU010001108.1:0-2829 GCA_964474955.1 uncultured Alcaligenaceae bacterium
TGGGGCTGTCGGGCGTGACGAGTTCGGGGTGCTTGGCTTCGAGTTCCTTCAACTCGGCGTAGAGCTTGTCGTACTCGAGGTCGGAGATTTCCGGGTCGGCCTCGTCATAATATTTCTTGTCGTGGTAGGAGATCTGTCCGCGTAATTCCTCGATTCGCTTTTGGTCGTCGGCCATGGCTGGGAACCTCGTTTTCGCTATCCGCGTTGTTCTGGTTCCTCCTTGGTTTCGCCTGTGTGTAGAGGCTCACGCTGGCTTATAGAAGGACCAGATGATATTGATGAAACGCCTGCATCTAAGCTGTGTTCCGCAGGAACACTTTGTTGTTGAGATGATGGAATTTTGCCCGACGAACGTTCTTTTTGCAAGCGCCGTAGGCGATCTAATCCCATACTTGCCAAACCCGTCACGACGATGAAGGCTACTTCATAGAGCACCCACCAGTATCCGTCTTTCCGAAGGGCGTTTCGGAAGTCTGACTGAGGCACTTCGCGTCCGGCATTTCGGGCCTTCTCTTCGAGTATGGGGACGAACGTTACGGCCATTACCGTAATTACAAACGCCACGCCCCCGAGAAGCAACATCCAGTAAAACGGATTTACGGGTTCTTTTTCCGTCGGGTTTGGGGCCTGTTGAGTCGTTGAAGCTTCGGGGCTTGGCACTGCTGGAGGATTCTCTTCTGACACGAATGCGGGTCCTTTCATAAACGAAAAAATGGATCGGAGGTACAACGTCTGGGCCTCGACCTTATTGTACCGTTGCGGGTTTTCGAAGGGCAGAAGGACGAAATGCGAAAGTTAGGAGTTGGGACGAGGAGCGAGGCGAGAACGGCCCAACTGGTCATGCTGGCATGGCTCTTGCGCACAATGAGAGCTGCTAAATGAGTTCGCCCGTTTGAAAGGAGGAAAGAGACATGCTTCGTCCTACAATCTTCACCACGAGTATTCTGGTCTTGTTGGCTCTTGGTTCCACGGCGTCGCCGACTCGGGCCGATGGATGGGACGATTACCAGGACCGCCTTGAGGATTTACGAGAGGAACGGAGGGAACAATACGAGGACTGGCTTGAGGAGCGAAGAGAGCGATACGAGGACTGGCTCGACGACCTGGAAGATGCTCGCGAGGATTACTACGACGACCTGGAAGATCGACGTCGATTCCAGAATCAACCGAGGTTTTACCATCCTCGCCGTGGTTACTTTCGTGGAGCACCCTTCCAGCCGGGCTTCCGACGAGGGTACCGAAGGATTCCGCCTCACCCCGGTTATTGGAACCAAGGCGGGTTCTCTCTGCGTGGCCCGTATGGCGGTCGCATCACCATTCGGTGGTAATCGGCGGGATCCGTCAGGAGCCTTTTTGGGTGTGCCTGCGTTCGCGCGGGTCACACCCAACGACCTGCCGCTAGCTTTGGAACCTCTTCGCTTCCTCACGCGAGACTTTTTCTGGCTCTTCAACTCTCAACTTTGCTACAGCCCGAACACGTTGTAACCGCAATCGACATACAGCACGTGCCCCGTCACCGCCGAGGCCAGCGGACTGCACAAGAACAACGTCGCATTCGCGACTTCCTCGGGGGTGATGGGACGACGGATGAGGGATCGTTCGGCAGCGTGTTGCACAAGTTTGTCGAAGTCGGGATTGATGGCTTTGGCAGCTCGAGAAGGGTAGGGGCCGGCGGAGATCAAATTGACGCGGATGTTATCGGTTCCCAGGTTGTGCGCGAGTTGTTTCGCGTCGATCTGGAGCGCAGCCTTGGCGGTCGACATTCCGCCGCCGTAGTGGGGGACGACGCGGTCTCCACCAATGTACGTCAGACCGACGACCGAAGCATCCCCATCGCGATTCGCCATCAAAGGCTGGGCCGCTCGACATAACCCGGTGAGCGAATACGCACTGATACTCAATGCCTCCAGATAAGCTTTGCGAGACGTGTCGACTGCCTTGTTCATGATCTCGCGACTGAAGGCCACGCTGTGGATTAGAAAATCGATTCCATCGTGATCCTTTTTGATGGTTTCGATCATGTTCTGGATCGCAAAATCCCCATGTCGGTTGAACTTCCGGTTCTCGGCAATGTCGGGCGGGACGTCTTCCATTGTGTCGTATCCCACGTCACACGGCAGGATGGCGTCGACCGTCAGGTTGCCCGCGCCATGCGGTAGTTTTCTGGCTTCGGCGTCCATTTCTCGTTCGAGTGTGCCTTGGACGATGTTCATCATCCGCGGATGCACCGACCATATCAATTTCGCTCCCGCGGCTCGCAATGCTTTTGAAATGTACCAAGCAAAACTATCGGTGTCCCCAACGCCGGTAACTAGTGCCGTCTTGCCGCTAAAATCCAAGGGGATCATGAACTTCCTCGTTTCGTTTTATCGCCCCACCAGTGAGAAAATTGGGTCTGTCGGCCCGGAACTGCAAGGGGGCTGTCCTGCCCTTGGGCCGACAATCATGACCCTTTCTGGTCTACCAGATTTCCCCAAAAAACCAAAGACGGCTTCGGAAGAGGAGGGGTTTTCTCAAGATTGGCAAAGGCGAGAAGGGAGGCGAAGAATCGAGGATTGGAGAAGCGAGGTGGTTATCGAGGGGGCGTGGTTGGGATGTTTCCTTTCTATTAGGGCAGTCGGATAAACACTTGTCGTATGTGTGGTGTTGTTTTGGAGGGTTTCGTATTTCTTGAGTGAAGGCCCTTTGAGTGCGAAAGAACGTCTCAGTGGTTGGTTTTCGAGTGTCGTCTTTCGTTCCGCGAAAGGACGCCTGTGTTGTGTTGTTTCGAATCAGAGGTCCAAAACACGTACACAAAAAACACAAAAATCAGGGCGAGGTATTTTTGTG
>CAYYUU010001109.1:0-2828 GCA_964474955.1 uncultured Alcaligenaceae bacterium
GACGTCTGGTTGCTCGAAATCGAAGGCGACAGCACCTCGGCTGGGACAATCGACAACGCCCAGAACTTGAGTTCGCTCTCGACGGGTTCCAACGGCTTGCTCTTGTTGGGCAATGATTACGCCACTTCCGGGCATCCTTGGGGCAGCGAAGTCGCCGCCGCGACGGCTCTGGCCGACCTCGACGGCGGAAGCATCGAGAACGGAACCGTGACGTTCTTGTTGGTCAGCGGATTCACCGGCTCGACGGGCAACGATCTCGACACGAATAACGACGGGACGCTCGATTCGACACCGTGGACATCGATCCTCGACAGCGTCGGTTGGGACGACAACGGTTCGAGCGACCACGTCTACTCCTCGGCCAATCTGGAGCTCTCGGGAGGCGCTCCCGACGCCGCCACCCGAATCCTCGACAACACCGACACCATGTCAGCGTCCGCGTGGTACTTCGGCGACATCACCGGGTCAGGAACCACGACGACGTATGATTCCAGTTCCGTGAGCACCAATGCCCCCACGAATGCCGTGATCACTCCGGGTGAGGAAAATTATGCGGGCAGTTCAACTCCACCGACCAAGTTTTTTGTCGTGGACACGTCGGCTGACGACACCTTCGAGTACCAGGCGAACGGGACGTACACCACCAACTATGCTTTGGGCAGCGGGAACACATCACCCCGTGGTGCGGCCGCAGATTCGACCGGTAACTACCTTTGGGTGATCGACGACGACAAGACCGTGTACAAGTACGATGATGATGGAACGCTACTCGGTCAGTGGACCGATTCCGGCTTGGACACGCCTGAAGGGATCGCGACGGACGGGACAAGCATCTGGATTGTGGATCGCGGACTCGACGAAGTCCTGTACTATTCTGGCGGAGCTGCCTGGACTTCCGGGACTCGTTCGGAGACCTCAAGTTTCAGCCTCGCGGCAGGTGCTCCGAAGGGCATCACGACCGACGGGACAAGCATCTGGGTCGTCAACGATGCCACCACGGACCGCGTTTACAAGTATTCCACGAGCGGAACCTCACTTGGGAACTGGTCCATCGACAGCAACAACGGAAGCCCAACGGGCATCACCATTGACCCGACCGACGTGGATGACATCTGGATCGTCGACACCAGCGACGACGTGGTCTACGAATACACGAGCGCCGCGGGCCGGACTTCGGGATCGCAAAACGCCGCCACTTCCTGGGCCCTGGATTCGGGGAACTCCAGCCCGCAGGGAATCGCCGACCCACCTCCACCGTCGAACGATCTCGCTTTCGACGCCAAGACGTTCTCTCTGAAACTTCCCAAACCCACGACGGCTCCGGTCATCACAGCCGACCTCGTAACGAATGTCGCCGCGAAGCTCGAGTCCACGACCGACTCCCAACCGATCCAGACCGAAAAGACCGAGCAGATTCTTTCGAAAGTCCTTGCGGATTGGGTCGCTTTGGAAATCGAGTCGGAAGATGAGGAACTGTCGTTTGTGTCCGAGAGCGTAGAAGAAAGCTCGGAGGCATTAGATTCCTGGTTCGCCAAGGGTGCTGGTCTGGTCGAAGTCGCCGAAAAAGACTTTGGGTTCTAATAACGTTTGAGGAGTGAACTTGGATAAAGAATGCCCTGCCAAGGTTGGCGGGGCACTCGAATAAACCAAAGCGTCGCCATCGTGCGAGGTGGTATTAGGTTGCTCGTCCCCTCGTGTCTTTGTTGAGTGTCATTGTGTTGTTCTTGTGCCCGAGCCAGTCCGTCACCCTGCACGAATTGGCGTAATTTTTACACTCCCCGCCAAGGGACTTTGACTCCCGGTGGGGGCTTTCTTACCGCGACCTTGCCACCCACCAAGGATCGCCGTGCAAATAAGTTCCCGAAATCTGGATTGGAGATTTGACCGGCGGACAAGTTGTGGAACGGAAAATTTAGTTCTGTCCGTTTTTTCCAAAGTCCCTCAAGAAAATGGACACTCATTTCTTTCGCGTTTCCAAACCTGTCCTACTCATTACCGCTGATCCGCAGCGCCAATCCCTTCAATTCTTCGGACCGCTCGACGTCTTTGATCCACCCTTCGGGAATGGCATCGACCCCACACCTCGCGCCTGTCAACGCCCCAGCGAGTGTTGCCAGACTGTCACTATCGCCGGGCGTATTCGCACCTTCCAGGATCGCGCCCACGAAATCATTTGGATGCCTCGCGAAGATATACGCCGCCGCCGCAATCGCTTCGTGGGCAGCCCATCCTTCGAGTCGTTCGAGAGTGATGCGAGGTTCGATGCCCATGTTGGCTTCGCGCACGGCTTGTTCGACCAGGTCTGCCGTGTTGCCGGAGTATCTCGCGCAAGCCTCGACCATCTCCGACAAAATGAAGGCCGGTTCTTGTTCGTTAAGGACGTGGACCATTGCGACGGTCATTGCCGCGCAAGCCGCCTTCGCGATTGGATCACGGTGCGTCAACTTGGAATGCTCAGTCGCCCAGTATTCGGCCTTCGCAATGTCGTCGGAGAAGAGCAACCCGAAAGGATAGACTCGCATGACCGAGCCACACCCGCCCGCGGTTTCGCCTCCGGCTTCGGACCAGTGAACTCCAGTTTCTAAACGACGACAGCCGCCCATGCACGCCATCCCCGGCGCTCGGTGGCCGCCTTGCGGATTTTTCGACCACTCGACGAATCCTTCGGCCATCCGCGTCATTGTCTCGTCGAGGTCGTCGTGCCCATCCAGAAGCGTTCGCAAAACGACTTCGGCCATTTGCGTATCGTCGGTGTAGGGGGCGAAACGTTTCCCCTCTCGTTCCCAGTATTTTTCAAAACGAGTCACGCCGTAGGGGCCGTACCGTTG
>CAYYUU010001110.1:0-2827 GCA_964474955.1 uncultured Alcaligenaceae bacterium
GTTCGCTCCGTTGGCTTTCCGCTGCAAGCAGCAAAAGCCAACGGAGCTCAGTTCCTCGCTCGCGCTTCGGGTTGGTATAAAGCCACCCAACCGCCGATTCCAAAATCGACAAGCGCACCCTCTCTTCCAAACCACTCTTGACCCAAAACGGAAGGGTTGCTATCCCGCTTCCCACTTCACATTGAACTTTCAAGCGGACAATCACGAGACCGCTGCCGCGTGTTGCGGTCCGACGCTGACGGGGAACGACAGACTTTTTCGAGGAACCAGGCACAAGTGACTTGTCTGTCGTTTGGCCTTGTCTCTTGACTCAAGACTTCTGGGGGATAGAGGAATGAAAACCTGGTGCCGGTTGAGGGGTTGGATCACAGGACCCGCCATGATGCTCCTTTTGGTTGCCCCTCTGGGTCTGGCCCAGGGGCAAACTCCATTCTCCCAAAAAGGGCCGGGCCGGATGCCACCGCCTGCCGCTCCCACCGTTCCGGACGGCGGAACTAATTATCGTCTGCCGCCAAAGCACTACACAAGTAAGAGTCATTTTCACTTGCCGATTCGCATCGCGGACGGCTCACGCGCACAGTTACGGGAAGTCGTACTGTACTTGAAGAAGGGCCGCGGTCCTTGGATTAAGCAGGCGACGACAGATCCCACAAAGAAACATTTCACGTACCGGGCTCCCTCCGACGGGGAATACTGGTTCAGTGTCACGACGGTCGACCTCAAGGGGCGATCGAATCCGCCGGACGTGTCGAAAGAACCCCCTGCCCTGATTGTCGTCGTGGACACCCAGCCACCGGTCGTCGAGGTGTCTGCGGTCAAGTTGCCAAATGGCGAAAATGCACTGCGGTGTTTCGTCAAAGACGCCAATCCGGATTACGAAAGTTTGGAACTCGCGTGCCTGGGCACGGACGGGAAATGGCACGATCTCTCGAAGATCCCGAGGATGCCTGGGACGTTCGCCTTCCCGACATCGCCGGTGAACGACAACACGTTTCGATACACCGCCAAGGACCGGACTCCTGACAACAAGGTGTCCGAAGTCGTCCACGTCCAGTTACCATCGCAAAGGCATGTCGCGAAGAAAAGTGTCTCCGCCGAAATGCCGGAACTTCCTCCGACCGCCGAGCGCACTCCTGGCGGGGATTTTCCGCCTTCGGGGAACGATCCTCAGATCGTTCCGCCGCCACGACCGCCGATTCGCCAAGCCAGCAATACGGACACGATGAAGGCCAAGTCAGGTGGTTATGCCGCGACGAAACAAAACACCCAGGAGACCCAAATCGGGATCACGCCACCCCCGCGAACGTTGCCCGAAGAAGTCTCGAATCCGACGGGCAGCCCGACGCAAACGCGACAGAAAGTCGACAACAGACAACCGCCGTATTTCCCTGATCAACCACCTCGAACGGACACAAATACGAAGGACTCGATGGGGAATTCTCGGACAGCCTATCGTCCCTCTCAGGAAGTTCCGAATCGTCAGCTCATCAACACACGACAGGCGACGGTCGACTATCGCATCGACCAGGTCGGACCGAGCGGCATTTGCAAGGTCGACGTGTGGGTGAAGTCGGATCAGGCCGGGCGATGGCAGTTGCGAGCGACCGACGTGGATCACCGAAGCCCAGTCGGCGTCAATTTGCCGGGCGAAGGACTCTACGGAATTCACCTTTCGGTCACGAACGGGCACGGTCTCGGTGGCCAAGCACCCAGCACGAAGACAAATCCGGATTTCTGGATCGAAGTCGACACGACTTCTCCGTACGCTCGCGTCGAAAACGTCGCCGCCGGCACAAAGGGAGCCACGATCGAAATCGATTGGACCGCGTCGGACAAGAACCTTGGAGCGAAACCAATCTCGTTGTATTACTCAACGACTCGCGGCGGTCCCTGGTTGCCGATCGCCCAACAGATCGAAAACGAAAAGCACTACACCTGGCGATTTCCGCAGAACGTCGGCTCGCAGTTCTACTTCCGCCTGGAAGTTCGCGACGAAGCCGGGAACGTGACGCGGGCCGAAACGCCATCGCCGCTGACGTTGGATTTGACGCAGCCGAAAGCGTTGGTCGTTGGAGTTCGGGGCTCGGGGCCGATTGGTGGGCAGTAACGATGGGCGACGCAAAACACGCTTGCAACGAAGGAAAAGAGTTATGCCGTTCGCCGCTTTACTTTCCATCTTATTTCTGTTTCCGGTAGGGATCGCCGGTCAGGTCGAACCTCTGACGAAAAAAGCACTCGGGCCTAAGTTCTACCTCATCGCGAAGTTCTCAGGATTTCATCAGGTGAGCAGATTCAGTTCATGTAGTTTCTACAATATGTCGTTGGGCCTGGATCAGAATACTTGGCTGATGATCTCCTGGCATGGCCGTGCAGCCAGGAGCGTTTTCGAACCCCCATCAGACCATCAATATCTTGTCGAGGGTGGTGATATTTCGTACTCCTCCAATTGGGGCTTTCGCATCAAGGCGAAGAACGTCACCACAAGACCCCTCAAGAAAAAAAGTGAGGAATTTTCTTTCGTCGATGAGGGTGAGGTTATTCTTGGCAAGTACAAGGACGAGCCTCGACGGTTGTCTTCGATAGCGATTTGCAACAAGTGCGGACCAATCATCTTGTTGGGAGAAGCTGCAGATCAGTTGACAATCCAACGCGGTCGAATCCGGGTCTTTGGAAAGCTCTATGTGACAACAGATAATTCGGTTTGTGTCTTGGTGAACAAAGCCGAGATCGCCAAAGCGAAGTAATCTCGCGAAACGTTCCAAGCACTCCTGGCTCGCTCCGATCAATTCCAAGCCTGAAGCGCGAGCGAAGGACAAAGAAGATCCTT
>CAYYUU010001111.1:0-2824 GCA_964474955.1 uncultured Alcaligenaceae bacterium
AGGTTCCTCGTGTCACTAACTCGCCTCGTCGTCCTTTCCTTCAAGGTCGTGGTCCACCTCCTCAGTTTCCTCAGTTTATGGCGGACCAGTACAGTGTGGAACAGGCAGCTTCTCATGCTTCGGCTGTGCAAGATCATTACTACGAAGCCAAGGGCCAGGAAATTTTCGTTGCAGTCAAGAGTAGTGGTCCAGAGGGTGAGAAGGAAGCCGAGCAGAAGGCCCTGAAGTTTTTCAATCTGCGTTCGAAGCAAGCCGACCAACTCAATTGGAAAAGTCCTCTCGTTTCTTTGACGACTGTTGAGGATTTCTCCAAGGTCGTTGCTCCCGACGCCAAAACGCTTGGGACTCTGACTGAACCGCGGGAATTTAACCTGATGTTCAAGACGATCGTCGGGGCGCTTGGGGGTGAAGAAGACGCGGCGTTTTTGAGACCCGAGACGGCTCAAGGTATCTTCGTCAACTTCAAAAACGTCGTCGACAGCAGTCGTGTGCGGGTCCCATTTGGTATTGCCCAAATTGGTAAAAGCTTCCGGAATGAGATTACGCCGCGGAACTTTACATTCCGGTCGCGGGAATTCGAACAGATGGAGATCGAGTTCTTCTGTCATCCCGAAAGCTCGGCCCACTGGTATAAGTACTGGCGTGACCGTCGGTACAAATGGTATCTCGACCTTGGGCTTTCCGAAGATCGATTACAACTCCGCGAGAACGATCAGTTCGAGTTGGCCCACTACTCAGTTGGGACAGCGGACATTGAGTATGCCTTTCCATTCATGGCCGAGGGTGAATTCGGTGAACTCGAAGGTATTGCCCATCGTGGCGACTTTGACTTGCGCAGCCACATGGAAGGTAAGTTGATCCGAGATGGGGCTTCTCTCATCGTCGAACAAGGCGAAGACGGCAAACCAAAACATCCTGGCAGCGGCAAGGATCTGAGTTACCTCAACGAACTGACCAAGGAACGGTTCACCCCGCACGTGATTGAGCCTTCCGCGGGCGCGGATCGTGCGACGTTGGCGTTCTTGTGTCAGGCCTATCACGAAGAGGAAGTTAAAGGCGAGAAGCGTGTTGTCATGAAGTTCCACCCGCGAATCGCTCCGATCAAGGCGGCGGTCTTCGCTCTGATGGGGAAGGACGAACAACAAAAAGGTGTGGCTCTGGACATCTATCGTGATCTCAAGAGCGAAGGGTTTGCGGTATTTTTTGACGACAAGGGGAACATCGGTCGCCGCTATCGAAGGCAAGACGAAGCCGGTACTCCGTTCTGTTATACGGTCGATGACCAAACTGCTCAGGATGGGACCGTGACGATTCGCGATCGAGATAGTTTGGATCAGGAACGAGTTCCGGTGAAGGAGATCGTTGAAGATTTACGGCGAAGGTTAAAGCCGAGTTAATTCGTCGTCTGGGCAGTTTGCCCAGGTGAGCTTTCAACCAAGAGGTCCATCATGAACCCTCACAGCAACACTTTTGTCTATCACTCTTATAAAGATCTGCCAACGCTCGCCGGACTCGCGACCATCGAAGAAGCGGCTCGACCGTGTTTGAGCATTGAAGAATGTGTAACTCGCTTGAAGCGGTTTCATTATGCGTTCATGCGGTTGCACGAGATATTTAACGCGCGTGTAACCGGCGAGCCCATATACGAACTGAAGACTGGTTTTTCGCATCACGCTTATCTTTGTGCCGAGCACGTCCAGGCAATCCGAGACCGCGTGGCCGAAATGCGAGAACCGCCCCTCGGTCTCGATAAGATTCCAGACGAGAACTTCCAAATCTTCTTCGACGAGATACTGGCTGCACCTACTACGGAGGAACTACTTGCTGGCCTCTATCAAAAAGCGTTGCCAACTCTCGATGCAGCCCTCGAACACTACATGCAACAGACGAATCCGCTGGCAGATGCCCCATCCCGGCGAGTATGTAAATTTGCCCGTCTTGAAATTAGCGAGATGATAGATTTTGGTGCAAAGTGTATTGCTCACCTCGTTGATCTCTCGCGGCAGCTTGAATTAAATGATCCGCTCGATTATCTCGACGACTGCCTGAAAGCGGCGGGCGGAATCGATGGCACCGAAAAGCCCTCTGGCGAGAAGATCGAACGACGGAACTCCGCCACACCTTACAAATATGATCCAGAGCCGAAGCGAGATGAACGGTTCCAGGATTTGTACAACCAGGGTGTGAATCCCGAAGTATTCATCTATTCCGACGAATTCGATGCAAAGTCGAAAAGTTTGATGATGCTTTATAAACGCATCCGTGAAATCGATGTGCCGGAGATGATGGCGAGCATTATCCACGAGACCAAAGGGAAGCCGTGGGAATACTATCGAGACATGACGCGACAACTCTGGGACGAAGCTCGTCACGCCATGCTTGGCGAAGTTGGTTTTGTTTCGATGGGGATTGACTGGACACAAGCGAGGATCACACATAACTGGTCCCTGCGACTCAATACCGAATGTAATCCACTCGAACGACACGCTGTTCTGTTCTTCATTGAACAAGGACTCATGACCAAGACGGGCAAACGCTATGAATGGGAACTCGGTGTGGACTCGGGTATCCCTATCATGGCGACAATTCAAGATTTCGATTGGGCCGATGAAGTATTACACGCACAAATCGGAAGGCAGTGGTTAGTTCCCCAATTCGGGTCTTTGCAAAAAACGTTGAAGTATGGTGATGAATGTTGGTCGCGTATTTTGAGCAACTGGCAACAAGTCAAAGATGATGGTCTGACTCAACATGTGAATTGGTGGCCTGCTTTTTATAAGCAGGCTTGCCAGAGTTGGGGCATTTCGCCTGAGAACAAGGTCTT
>CAYYUU010001112.1:0-2815 GCA_964474955.1 uncultured Alcaligenaceae bacterium
GCCGGGATATCTATGGTGCCCACGAATTCCATTTTTGGCGGCAGGCGTTTGTCGACCACGCCAATGAATTTCCCAAAGCGTTCGCGGTTCGTAGCGACGGATTTGTTATACGCTGCAGGAGATGTGAAATCTGGTTTCCAATATTTTCGCCGCTCTTGGACGGATTGTTGGATCGCTCGCATCAAATAACGATCGATTCCGGCAACCATCTTCGCCGCAAGGTCCCCCTCCATTTTCAATGGCTTGGTGCCAGATAATGTTTGTTGGGCGTTGACCAGACTTGGCCCAAGCAAAAGTATACAGAGTACGAAGCGCAGGGGCATGGTGGATTCCTCGTAACGGCGAGAGGGCGAGGATCAGGAAGACAAAGCGCTCAGTATAGTGGATGCGGAATGCGGATGCAGTTGGAAAACAAAAAGAGAGTTGAGAGTTGAGAATGGAAGGCGTCCTTTCGCGGAGCGAAAAACGACACTCAAAAACCAAGACAAACGGCACACGGAGCATGCCTACTACAATCGAAGGCAACACTTCGAGACGCATCAACTCGAATACTCCTTTGCGGCGCGAATGTACGCTTCAAAATTCGCGACGGGAGATTCACGGTTCATGCCGTGGCTCAAGTTCAAGATGTGATGCTGTCCTCCGCCTTGCTCCAGGCATTGGCGGGTGGCTTGGTAGACTTGTTCTGGAGTGCCGGAACGCATCAGTTCGTCGTCGACATTCCCCTGGAAGACGAGGGATGGAAACTTTTCTCGGGCGGCGTGCAGGTCGTGACACTTCCCAAGGCTCACGACCTTGGCACCGGAGAAGGCAAGTTTATCCAGGTATGGACATTCCTTGACGAAGATGATACTGGGAGCATCCTGAGTTGCGTTGAAGATTTCTTGATGGAACGGCAACGCCCACCGGTCGTACTCGTCTTCGGTGAGTGCGCCCGCCCACGAGTCGAAGAGTTGATACACGTCGGCACCTTCACGGATTAGCACATCCAAGAAATGGATCGTTGCCCGAGAAAGTCGGTACATCAATTCGTTCCAGGCGTGCGGTTGTTCTTCGGTGAATCGTCGCGTGGCGTCGAGGTCTTTTCCTGTTCCGATGCAATAGGTTCCGACGGTGAATGGTGCGCCGGCGAAGACGATCACCGGCAGTTCGCCGCTCAACTCGTCTTTCACGCACTTGAGCAAGTTGATGATGTGTTGAAACGTCGATGGATCGGGCTTGTCGTTGAGGCGTTGGACGTCGTCGAGGTTGCGGATTGGATTATCGGGGACGGGGCCGAGATTCGGCTGGAGGGTGAACGGCAAGCCCATCGAAAACGGCAGCGTGGTGATGTCGTAGAAGAGAATGATCGCGTCCACGCCAAAGCGACGCGGCAGGAGTGTTGCTTTGGTCGCGAGTTCAACGTTTTCGGAGAATTCGAAAAACGAAAGGCCCTTGCGAACCTTCAAGAATTCCGGATCCCAACGACCGGCTTGCCGCATCGCCCAAACGGGGGTGCGTTCGACGGTTTCGCCCCGAGCAGCACGGACCAGCAGATGGTCTTTCGAGGGTGTATTGGAAGTGGAGGTGTCCGTCATTGGGTAACACTCGTTGGCGGGTCGCGTCTTTCTCAGTTCGTGGGCTTTGTCCCCACATAGAGTGTAGCAATCCCGAACGTAAACGGATACCATTTCACGTCCGATAATCCGTGTTGTCGCATTCGCTCGGCCAGGGCCTCGCCGTCGGGAAATTCCATGACGCTCTCGGGGAGGTATTTGTAGGCGTTGTCTTTGCTTCGCGAAATCATCTGGCCAATGACCGGGAGGACGCGACGAAAATAGAATTCATACAGCTTGCCAAAGAGCCAGTTTCGTGGCTTCGAGAATTCCAGGATCGCCACCTTGCCGCCGGGCCTCGTGACGCGAGTCATCTCGGACAACCCTTTGTTGGTGTCCATGACGTTTCGTAATCCAAATGCGACGGACGTGATCTGGAACGAGTTGTCTTCAAACGGGAGTTGTTGGGCGTCGGCTTGGAGATATCGGATACGGCCGCTAGCTTTGCGGGCGAATGTCTTGTCGATGGCGAGTTCAAGCATTTCGTTGCAAAAGTCGGCACCGACGATGGAAACTTGTCCCTTGGCAGCCTTGTCGTAGGCAAGCGCAAGATCACCCGTTCCCGTACACATGTCGAGAATGGGGTCTTGGGTCGTTGGGGGAACAATCTTGGTCGTTCGCCATCGCCAATAATGATCGACATTACAGCTGAGTAAGTGGTTCAGAAAATCATAGCTCGGCGCAATGTTGGTAAACATCGTCCGAATGCGAGTTTCGCGTTTATCAAGAAGTGTCGCGGACACAATATATATCACTCCGTGCAGGATGTATGAACGATCATGTTGGACTCTCAGCGGAAGGGAAACATAGGAATTGGCGGTCGGATCAGGAAGCCTTATTCTCGATGTCGCCTCTCGGTCCGCGAAAGGTCTCACCCATATAGAATCTTTTCGCGGACCGAAAAGCAACTTTCTCCGAAAATACTACGACGACTTATCCGAACGTGCCAATCCATGATTCCTTCTTTATAACCGGAAGGAGAGACTTTCTTATAACGCCACATTTGTATCTGTTCGGCCGTCGGGAGATGTGTCCCCTGCGAAGTTTTCTGAAACAGAGTTTGGAGCGGGTTCCAAACCTCGAATGAGCGAAGGAAGATGTTGTATGTCGGGACAAGACTGGATGTTGGCCTTATTGATCTTTTTGCTCCGGATCGGTGACGTTTCGTTGGGCACGCTCCGCACGATTTCTGTAGTTCAAGGAAAAATGTATCTGTCGGT
>CAYYUU010001113.1:0-2809 GCA_964474955.1 uncultured Alcaligenaceae bacterium
CCGTCGTTTTGGTCATCACCGCCTCGGCTTGCTTCCGTTGTTTGATAGCCTTGTCCAGCTGAGTCCCCGTCGTTCGAAACAGCGAAGCGGACGCCTTCACGGCTTTGCGAATAGGTTTCAAGTTTTGGACCGTCTTGTCGATCCCGGATTGAGCTTCTTTGAGCTTTGCTCCCACTTCTTTTAGTTCTTCGGTTTTTCGAAGGACGATGGCCAAATCTTTGGCGACCTGAGGAACTTTTTCCGCCAACCGCAGCGTCTGTTCGGGGAGTTTTTTCAAGATCGGCTCGAGTTTGTCCTTGTGTTTCAACGTCTTCGCCAACGTCGCCCGAGTGGTCTTCATGACCTTGCGACTTTCTTCCACGGACTTGAGCAGATCCGGAAGATTGGCGATCAGGTCGCCGAGTTGGTCGTCGGCGGCCTTCACCCCCTTGCCCGCATCGCGGAGGCCGTTAGCGATGGTCTTTCCTTCGGGCCAAAACCGGCGTTTTTCGATCTCCGGTCGAAACCCATCGAACGAGACCACCGGATAGGTGAACCGAGCCAACCTCGCTACTTGATCCGCCCCGGTGTCGAGCGACTTATGCATTCCCTTGAACCCTTTTCGCATCGTCTTGAGCCGATCCACTTTCAGGGTCGTCGTCATCTTTCCCAAGCCGGAGTCGAATTTTCCGAGGCTATCGTGAACTTGTTCCAGGGCCTTCAAGTCAGTCGGCAGCGCGCTCACGAGTTCCGCGACGAGCTTGGCATTTTTCGAAACGGCTTCCGAGGCTTCGGCCAGTTGTTTGGCCGCCTTGTCGGTCGCTGGAGGCAATTCTTTTTCCAGCAGTTTCGCCGCGACTCCAAGGCCCTCTCCCAAGGCCTGAAGCTGCAACGGATCGAGGGCCTTCTCGATTCCTTCCGCGCCTTGTGCCAAAGTCTCCATCTCGTCGCGGATCTTGGTCGCGGTCGCGAAGTGGTCGTCGAGTTGGTTCTGTTGTTCGGTGAGCAAAACGGTGACGAGTTCGAGTTGCTCATTGAGCTTGCTCACCAGTTGCTTGACTTCTTGCTTGCGTAAGGTCGCGACTTGGTTTTTGACCTGACGTATTTCCCGACTCGCCTCCATCGTGACTTGTTGGGCCTTGGCGAAGTCGCTGCGTAACTTCGTCTGTGTGGGAAGTCTTCGACCGAGTTGCAACAAGACGAGGGCTACCCCCAATTCGAGGAGTCCTAACACGATGAGAATGACGCGACGCATGAATTTGCTTCCTTCCAGACCTGAGGACGTCCCGCCGAACTTGAGGGACGTTGACTTGAGTGTTGTCGGACGTCCCCCGCGATCTCCGCGTCGGGGAGGCCCTCTGCGCCTCCCTCTATTATACACATATCTCGTGGAAACCTACCGAGCCCGGACGAACAATGGCATTGTATATCCTGCCGTTGTTCCGATTCGGACCAGCAAATCAAAGCGATATCGCTTGATCGCATCGACGAGTTGTTCCGCCGATTCCTTCCGATCACTCACGTACATCAGTGGCTGACCATCGGCCGCCAAGTAGTAGTGCTTGCCGATTTGTTTGAGTTTGACCAAATGCGGCTGAAAGCGTTGGCCCGTGAGACCAAACCGGAGGCCGCGAGGCGGACGTCCATTCGAGAGAAAATAACAAACTTTCTCAGGATGATTCTCGACCCACACTTGTTCGTTGATTCGATAATACCGCACCAGTTGTAAAAACTCCTGGGCCGCGCGAACGTCCGGTCCAAAGTCCGCCAACGCGTTGTTTTTTGAGAAAATCTTCCACGACCCATTTTGGTTACGCAGGAGCAAATGCCTCGCCTCAAAACGGACATTCGTCCCCCCTTTGTGGACCGGGGAATTCAACTGCTTGACGCTGCGTACCATTTGCTTGAGATACAGCTGGCTGACGGTCGTTTGGGAAGGTCCTTTTCGATTGCTCGCCCCGCGGACGGTCTCTTTCTTTTGTCCGCGCAGTGCGGATCCAGCCGTGATTCGTGCCGAACCGCCCTCCCTAACGCCGCGCGTCGTCTGGACGTTTCGCCCACCCAAAAAATAGATCATCACCGGACGCGGCGAACCCAAATACCCCACTCGATCAAAACCATATTTCTGGATGACGGCGACGGCCTTCTCGGCGTCTTGTTGATGCCGACCAAAGTTGAAGTACACTTTGTGCTTGTCGATCACGCACCAGTCCCCGGCGACTTCGGTTGCTTTGAGACTCGGCAAGTCGATATTCCACAGACGCATGCGCGTACTCAGCGATTCGGGGGCCTTGCCGTTGGCGAGCCAGTACTCCATGATCGGATGCGGCGTCCCAATGGTCCCCCGTTGGTTCACGCCAAGGGTTCGGATGAGGTCACAGCAATCGCGGGCGAGATACCGATCTCGCCCACAATCTTTGAGCCACACGTTTCCCGCATGCACTTCCCAACGCCCCTGGATCCACCGGGCTTGGGCCTGCCGGGGGTCGAACCGCGTGAACTTTTCCCCCGCCTTGTTCTTGCGAACCACCGTGATCGACGGACGTTGGTTCGCCTGCGAGACGACACTTGGAGATAGCGGCCGGGGTTCGGAATTTTGTTTTTGGGGAACACTCTGGACACTTTGTTGGTCGGCGAATCCTTGTCCCCAAATCGCGGATGGGAAGACAACGATCGCGCACGCTATGAGCAAGGTCCTCATACACACTCTCCGCTTATCCAGTAGTTTCTTGGAAAATCGTTATTTCCGATGGTTTACGTATTTCTACGGACGTTGCGTGTCCTCGGCCTCGAACACAACATTCGCACGCCGGTTTTTTCCTGCTCGCAT
>CAYYUU010001114.1:0-2807 GCA_964474955.1 uncultured Alcaligenaceae bacterium
CGGCCAAGTGCATGGGCTTGCTCGCTTTGGCTTGGGGAAGGTGAAACGAAGGGCTCGTGGTTTGTTGTGGGAACCACTCCAAATTGTGAACAGTAAGAGGTGGTCGAGAGCGTGTCAAGGAGCTTCAACAGAAAGTCACAACAACGTCAGCACACGGCTCAGGGTGGAGGAACCGCTCGTGACACAAACTTCCCCTCTTGTTAGCTTCTTCCACCAGACACCACTCCCATTCTTCTGCCGTCTTCGTTCGAAGGAGCGAACAGCCATGTTTCGAAAAAGTCTCTGGCTTGTCGTCGTCTGTGGGTTGGTCGGGATGACCAACACGATCTCGTGGGGGCAAACTCCGAAACTCTCCAAGCCGACGCATCCGACAAGGTTCTTCCTCAAAGCCTACCGAGTTCGATGGCCCGACACCCTGCGTTCTTTCGTTCAACGGCAAATGACCGTAGCTTCCAAAGGAAATACGAAGAAGTCCGACAAAGGCACCTTTTGGGTTTGTCCGACACACGAAATGAAGAACATGATGAAAGCCTTGGCTGCCGAGAAGCTCTCGCGGGAAATATGCGACACGAATTTGTCATTAGTCCATCGGAAAAGGAATTCCATCCTGGTCGGAGGCCACATTCCATTGGCACCCGGAAGCCGCCCTATTGTTCCGGAGGATTGCTCGGTCGCGCTCCAGGTCGAGCGGGAGAGCCTTCCTTTCGGTGTCCAGTTTGCCCTGACCCCTCGAATCTTCGTCGATGGCTCGATCCTCGCCGAAGTGGCCACTACCGTCACCACAAGATGGCGGGCACCATTTGTCAGCCGGGAACACAAAGCCCGTGGAGTTGAAATCTTTCAAGAACAAAGCCTTCTGTTGTATTACCCGATGGCCCACGTCGAGAGTACGAAACTACAAACGGGACTGTTGTTTGTGTTATCGCCTACGAACGTGGTTCCAAAGAAACTGGCGACAACTCGAACAGCGAACGAACCGAAACGAATTGCCCAGACTATAGGGCAACAAGCAAAGCCTGAACCACGCTGGAAGTTGCCGGATTCAGGGCAACCGAAGCCTCCAAAAGACAACAATCCAGCTGCCAACAATACGGTCGCGATAACACGCCACGACGGTTTCGCCACAGTCCAACTCAAAGCTCGTGACGGAATCGAATTGACCGGCAAAGCGGACCGAATCGCGTTTGACTCCAAGTCAGGGACGCTCGTCTTGATCGGGAAGGCAGTCCTCCAGGAAGTGTCCGGGGTAGAGATTCGGAGGATCAAAGCCGAACGAATGCAATACTCTGTTCGGTCGGGTCACTTCAAGACAGACGACGTGAGGGTTCTCAGTCTTGACGTGGAGAGTGAATCGAAGTGATTTTGTTCGGAGGAGAGGTTTTTAACCTGTCCCAAAATACAAAGGACAGGTTCCAAACCTGTCCTACCACGTTTCCTAATTTACACCAAATCTAACCGTCTCTTCACAGACCGAGCCCGGTTGCATTCGGCACACACTCCGCGGATCACAAAGCTGTGGCCGCTGATCTGGAAATTGTGATGTTGGCCGACTTCCTTGAGAATCGCGTCAAGGGTTGGGTCGCGGAATTCAATGATCTTGTTGCACTTCTCGCAGTGCAGGTGGTCGTGTTTAGGATAGCCGTAGTCGTGCTCGTAGACTTTGCGGTGCCCGACGTCAATACATCGTAACAGCCCCGCATCGACGAGCTTGTTGAGCGTCCGGTAGACCGTCGCTCGACTGATTTGCAGGCCATCCTTTTTCAGGTCGTCCACGAGTTGGTCGGCGTCGAAGTGTTCGTGTTGGCCGAAGATGAAGCGGATTAGGTCGCGTTGTTGCTCGGTGAAGCGCTGGGGACGCGGACGGCTTGCCAGATATTCCCGGAACTTCTCCTCGGGTGTCTGGGATACTTCGACCGTGGCTGGCAAGTTCACGATGGTGCTCCTTCCGGCGAACAGAGAGGATTTGGGCGATTGACTTCCAGGAGCCAAATAGTTCGAGAAGTTGAGTCTCCTCTTGCATTCTATCAGAAATAGTAGGCGACGACTGCCGAGATCTTCAAACCCGCAAAGGCAGAGGACCTTTGCGGGAATGGAGAAATTCTCGAACCAAGCCTCACTCTTGCGATTCCAGTTCGCCGCACAGACGATCCAAAGCGGCTTCCCAACGTTCGGGAGTGTCATACGTTCCCTCGGCAATCTGTTGGCGAACTCTCGCCACCAGGTCGTGTCGGATTTCGTTGTCTTCTGTTCCGGCATCCTTCCGTGGTTCCGGGTCGTGGTTCGTAGGTGCCTTCCTGCCGTCCGCGATGTCTTGGAGGTTGGCCAGCTGCCACCAGGGTCGGGAAGCGGAAATCGGTCCAACTAAACAACTTGCGCTGTGAATGTGCATGGGTCTTTCTCCCCCGGAGCGTGAACGTTGGGTCCTGCGAAAAAACGGGATGACTCGCCAAACGAATCGAACAACTCGCAGTGTGGGTGTCGTGGCAGAGTATAGATTCTGCACGAACACGGCCGACGCAACTGATTCACCCACGGGTCAATTGTACATTAACGGGTTTCAAGGAATCAACCCACTGGCCTTCCTAGACATGATGAGGCGACCAGTTCTTGATGGGTTTTTACCACAAGGGTGCCTGTCTGGGTCAGACAAGCTCGAGGGTTGAAGCATTCCGTCGCGTGTTCCAACCTTCGACACTTAGAGTATCGACGAGCCAAGGCGAAAGATTGAGTGGTTTTTGTCAGAAAACATCCAACTTCCACCTTTGGCCACGGGTGCAACAGAAATACCAGTCACAAGTCTTTTGATG
>CAYYUU010001115.1:0-2799 GCA_964474955.1 uncultured Alcaligenaceae bacterium
CGGCGGCGACGACGTTCCAGTTCTTGGGCAGTTCCTTTTGGTCTCATAGTAAGTAATTAGAGGGGCTCAGGAACCGATCCGATTCAAAAATTACCGATTTTCTTTTCGCAGGGGTCAATAGAGCGTCGTGTCGCTGTGTTCTGCCCAGAATTTGTCCAACCGCTGAATCTCCCCCGAGAATGAAGTCCAAGGAGATCTCCGAATTTCAATCACGATCTGGTGCTTCGGATGCTTGAAGATTTTCTTGCCAGGCGCCTCCACCATTCCTTGTGGCAGCCGCAAGGAAACACCGGTATCCGGAACCTGCGTGTAGGTGTCCGAAAGCACCACCTTCATCGCCTCGAAGTTCTTTTTCCTTTTTGCTTCCAAGACCACATCGAGGAGATCATGAATAGTGTGACACCACCTTCGCTCACGAAAGAGGACAAGTGCTTTTCCCTTGATTGAAGAGCCATCTTGGTAGGCGATCACGAAATAAATCATCCCTTCCCTCCCCGTGACACGATCCTCCTCGGTGATATCGACAGAAGCGATTGTTCGGTTTTTCGTGATGTCGTCCCAGACTTGCTTCATCAACTTGGGATCTTCGGTAAGCTCCCTTTGGTTCCCAGTTGCGAGATTCCGCGTTGCGGCTTCGTAATGTCCCGCGTTGGCCTGAGCTAAGGTGTCTTTGAAGACCGCGCTGGGTCCCCGGGCAAACCAACCCAACCACCAGCCTATCCCGCAAATCACGCCAACGATGAGCGTGAGTCCTCCGATAATCCAGAGACGTCGTTTCATTCTCAACTCCTTGAACCAATCAATAAAAGAAACATACCGTCATCAGCAACGTCAACCCCGCGAGAATCGGCCAATATGACATTTTCGCGAAAGCGTTCTCACCAGAACGAATCATGGCAGGTGGTTCAGGTGACGCAAAGAGATACGCCACGACCGACACCAGCACCAACGCCGAATACAGAATCAAGTGGAGTGTTTCGACATATGTAATAACGTCGGTGTTGAGGGTGGCTCGCAAATCTATGTGGACCAACACGACCGCAAAGAAAAACGCACCACAGATTTCTAACACTCCAAACGTGCTGAATCCCAATAGTGAATTTCTCTTTTCGTTCTGACTACAACTCAGCAAGACGCCGAATAATAATGCCGCGACCACGACTAACGGGAAGACATGCGAGAGAAACGGAGTGATGATCTCTCGACGTGTCAAAACATTAAACTGCAGATCTGGCTTGTTGGGTTCGATGGATTTATTGTGGAGTCCGAACCGCGTCAACGAAGCGTTTTCTTCGAACGTAAAATAACTCCCGACTAATTCCCAGCCCGGAAGGACCAAGTCTTCTGAGACTCCTGGTTTACTCCGAGTATTGATCAAAGGATAACTATCAAGGTCTGGAGAAAGAAGGATATTCTTGCCGATCTCTGGGTGTTGAATCCGCAGGGCAAGTTTCTGGCGGTCGAATGGGTAACGAGAATAATTGAGGTTGAGTCGTAACAATACTCGGAAATGCCACCCCACAACCTCGTACTCACCATCTTGCTCGACGTATTGTTTTTCGATCGCGAGAGCGTCAGGGTCCGGTGCAACCGCCGGGAATACGATTCCTCGTTTGACGCCCTTGTGTTTGTTGATGTGATAGCGCTGCCACACCAGACCACTCATGAACACGTTATTGGACCCTTCGAACTGGATCGATCGGATTAACACGCCGGTAGGGATGACGACGGGTTCGGGTTGGCCCGTTGCGTTGGCTTGCTCGACTCGTTGGCCAATGAACTCGACCAAGTTCTGTTGGTCGTCCACCCGTTGAGTACGCAAAGTTTTTCCTTGGCCGGTTGCGTGCCAGATGACGCGATGACTTTGGCGGATGGCCAAATACCATACGAAAATCGAGACACCCAACATCAGCAGTGAGGCCACCAACGCCGTCGTCCGGAGGGTCGGCAACGTAAGGTGATATGCTTCCGTGACGAGCAACGTAAACGACGCCGAGACGACAAGGGCCATCAGGGCGATCTGGATTTGTTGACGGCGGAGTTCTTCGCCGTGTTCCTCCAGTTCGCCTCGGTATGCCGTCATGCCGAGCGACCATCGGAACTTCGGTAACGGTTGGAAGAAGTGGATGACTGGCGTTCCTGAGGCGTTGCGGGAATGGACGACGCCACGTTCTTGGTTTTCCATTCGACGGGCCACAGTTTGGAGCACGCCGTCTTGCTCTTCCTGTCCGACGTCCCAGAGCGTGCGGTGTGTGTCGAGATGATCCTTGTTTGGGTGAACTAACAAGATGCCATCTTCGTTGATCAGGAAACCGCTGCCGAAACGGCCCACGTTCTCCTTGTTCAACAAATGGGTCAGTGCATCGAGCGAAACGAAGGCCGTCACGGTCCCGAGGACTCTGCCTTTGTCCTTCTTTCCGCCCTGAAAGAAGGGGACTCCGTAACTCAGGTGCGCTCCCTTCTGGGTACTCCCGACGGTTACGACCCAGGCCGGACGTTGTTCCAGGACCGGTTCCAAGTACCAGCGATTCTGTTCAAATGTTGCGAGGGAGGCGTAGTCGTTCTTGTCGGAGGTGAGGACTTTTCCAGTCGGGACGTGGAAGAGTCGGGCGTAGAGGCGCACTTCCGGAGAGCGCAGGTATGGTTGATAGGCGACACCGAGACCGACTAGCAACGGTTCGCGTTTCGTGTCTACCTTGAGTCGCTGGATCAACGTTTCGGCCTTGATGATTCCCTTCTCGACGTCTTGCGCGAGGTCTTCGGTAAGAGTTTCGATCCTGGCGAGGACGCCACCGAGGC
>CAYYUU010001116.1:0-2792 GCA_964474955.1 uncultured Alcaligenaceae bacterium
CAAAATTCCATTCGACGAGGAGTTCACCGTTTGGGTTTGGTTCGATGCGTTGCTCAACTACTTCACCGGCATTGGCTATCCAAACGACAGGGAGCAGTTTAACAACTGGTGGCCAGCTGCCATCCACTTCATTGGCAAGGACATCACGCGGTTCCATTGTGTCATTTGGCCCGCCATGCTGATGGCTGCCGACATGGAATTGCCGAGATGCGTCTTCGGGCACGGGTTTGTTTACCGCAAAGACGAAGACTCGGGAGAAGTCCAAAAGTTCAGCAAGTCTATGGGTAACGTTGTTGAGCCGATAGACATCATCACCGAATTCAGCGTCGATGCGTTCCGCTACTACTTCATGGCGAAATGTCCTTTTCCCGGCGACGGTGAGTTTAGCTGGGAGCGATTCAAAACCGATTACAATGCGGACTTGGCCAACGGGATCGGGAACCTCTATAGCCGAGTTGTGAAGCTCGTTACCAAGAACTTCAATGGCGTCTTGAACGAGGTCACAAGCGAGGACCCAAGCGTTGTCTATTTCAACGAGGACTTGGAATCGACGACGCAACAAGTCCAAGCCGACATCGAAGTCTGTCACTACAGCCAGGCCCTTGAGAAAATCTGGCGGCAGGTTCTCGATCCAGTGAACGCGTATCTCGACCGAACGGCTCCATGGAAGTTGGTCAAGCAAACCGAATTGCCCCACGCTCTCGACATGGCCAAACGTGTCCTTTACGACGCAATGGATCAGTTGCGTGCGATCGCCATCCTCATCAAGCCGTTTCTGCCTCAGACTGCCGAAAAGATTTACAAGAGCTTCAGCTTCTCGCAGCCGTGGGAAGAGGTGAGGTTCGAAAGCGTTTGGAACAACGCGGGTGTTCACGAAGAACGCCGCGTCTTGGCCGAACTCGAAGACGGAAAGGTCAAGCCGCTGTTTCCGAGGATTGATTGAGTCGAAAAAGTAGTAGGCACACTCCGTGTGCCGTTGTCTTGACCCTGGTCACGGCACACGGGAAACAAGAAATTTATTGATGTCGGATTGTCTGTTTTTGTCGTAGTACACGCGAGCCGCGTGTGCCTACGAACCGGACAGAAATAAATTTCCCGTTCCGAGTGTGCCTAATACTTTCCCCATCAGCCATTCAACGTTTCAATCTCCGCCAACTTTTCCAAAGATTTCTCTGGCCTCCGAAGTTTCCCGATGGCCTCGCGAGCTTGTGACACCGCGTTGTCATCGAGTTGGCCAAGTTTGGCAAGGATCCCACATCGTTCGAGATGAGCGTCGGCTTCCCATCCCAGCATTCCTCGCCCTTCGATCGTCCGCAACTCGGTATCGCGGACTTCGAGAGCCTCGGTCAAGTTATTTCCGAGTTCGTGGTAATACGCCGTGCCGTTGAAATAGACGCCCGAAGGAATTTTCCCAATGTGTGCCCGAATCGTCTCGCCCTGTTGCCGGAGACGTTCGGCTTCTTCGTGTCGATTCTCTCGCTTGAGCAGGATTGCCTGGAGCAACAAGATTTCGCCCAAAGTGCTCCGCCGCTTCGGATGCTTGCGGGCGAGGGCTTCGGAATCGGGAAGATAGCGTTGCAATCCCTCCCAGTCCTTGCTCTGGAAATACGCCGAGCAAAAACTCATGTGGGCGTTCAAGTCATACCAAACGTTATACTCGACGGTGCCCGCCGTTTGTTGGACGAGTTCGAGGTTCTCACTTGCCGCTGCGATGGCTTCGTCGTACCGCTCCAACGCAACGAAGAACGAACTTTTTGACTCCAGATACACGTACCTGTCGCCACCAGGACCAGGCGGAATGAGTCCTTCCAAATAATCAAACGTTTCCTCGATCTTCTCGGCATATCCAACGGCATCGATCATCTCGTAGACGCGTCCCAAATTCCGAAACGCTGCCACGCGCCAGGGATGGTCCAGTCCCTCCGGCTTCAGAGCCGTCAGAGTGCACTCGATGGCATGTTCGAGGACGTCGGTAAATTTCAGTTCGTGATAGATGACGACGATGACGTGCCAAACGGCATAGAAGAATGCCCACCAAGGTTCGCGCAGTTGTGTCGCGAGTTCCTGAGCGTGAAGCAACATCTTGGCCGCAGAGGCGGGGTGGCTTTCGATGAGTTCCCAGGCTTGCGAATGGAGGTCGACCATTCGCATCCGGTCGGGATCGGCTTCCATCTCGATGTGGTATCGCCGCTCGTAATATTCGTCCCAAAGTCTCAACGCACGAAGCCTCCTTGAGGGCGAAATGCCATTTCGCGGGTCAGTTCAAGACGTCTTCCCAAACGTCGCTTCCGTCGGCGATCCCTTGGATCGTCGCCAGGGGTTGTTCCGGCTTGCGAAGTTTTCTGGCGGCCTCACGAGCTTGTTCCAAGGCTTCGTCCGTGAGCCGACCGAGTTGACGCAGAAGGCGACAACGTTGGACGTGGGCCTTGCACTCGTCGACGAGCATGCCGCGTCCCGTTAGCGTTGCGATTTCATCCACCCGCGTTTGTAAACCGGCCTCCAGCTCGCCACCGAGAACTTGGTAGTGGGCCTTGACCTCATAAAACTCCGAGGTTGGGACTTCTCCGAGTCGGGCTTGGCGAAAATTGGCTTCCTGGAACGCCTGTTGCGCCTCTTGCGACTGCCCTGCCCGACGCAGCAAGCTCGCCTTCATCAAGAGCACCTGAACCAGATTTGGCGCCATGCGATTGCGAGGCACGCGAGTGAGATCTTCGATCGGACCCAGAATTCCCTGCAACTCCTCCCACTCTCGCCGGTAATAGTAAGTCCACGCGAGCAGAAAATACGCCTGG
>CAYYUU010001117.1:0-2790 GCA_964474955.1 uncultured Alcaligenaceae bacterium
GGCGACTGGAGCACGACTCCTTGAGGGGGGACAGTTGCATCCTGCGTAGGCTGGGCGGGTAGACTGATTTCCGTATACGGCTCCTCAGTCGGAACAGCACACCGTCCCGAGCATTTCGGCCCGAATTTGATGTTCAGACCGAGCGCGATCGAATGCAGTTCTGTGTCGAACGTGACGTTGACGCCCTCGAGTTGCGGAACCGGGCCGCTAACGGAACTCTGAAAGCCGTGGATGTATGCTATGTTCATGTCCATAAAGTCGTTGAGGGCCACGCTCCCACCAACCGAAACTTGGTGTTGGAGGATGCCTGGGAGTTGTGTGTTGAATAACGTGAGCGTGCTGGGGATCGGATTTTGGTTGTAGACGTATCCCAAACGGAGAGCGACCCTGTCGGTGAGTTGGTGCTGTCCACCGACGGCGACGGCGAAAACGTTCTCCCAGCCCACGCCGCCATCGATGACTCTGTCGCCGAAGAGATCGGAGTTCTCGTAGTCGAGATACCGAAGATCGGCGGCGAGAACGGTTCCAGGAATTCCTTTGTAGGCGACACCCCACGAGTATACTGCGGGGAGGGTCGCCTTCAAATGAAGGTTGAGGGCGGCCCCGACTTCGTCCTGGCTTCGAAAGGTCCATGTTTCTTGCCAGACCGGGCTTTTGTACCCGAAACCCAGCGACCAATCCTTGGTGAGATCGTACTGCACACCCACCTGGAACCCACCACCCCAGAACGGATGCGAGTGAGTGGCGTCCGGGAACGTTGCTATTCCGTCATTGTTTGCGTCGTTCCTCCCGGCAAAAAATGCCGGATCCATCGAGAGTGCTGTCGTCGTGACTTTCCCACCCACACCCACGATGAGTTGGTCCGTGACGCGCACGGCCATGTTTACATTACTCGCCAGCAGGGTAATGCTGGCGTAAATCGGCCCGAATCCACGACTCGTCGGCGGAGTCGTCGGGCTCAGAATGGGATTTCCGGCGTCTCCAGGATAATTGACGCTCGCACCGGCAAGAGTGACGAGGCCCATCCCGAAGGTTACTCTCGGCATAGCCTTCGGATGAAACACAAGACCGAACGCAGGTGCTCCGGCAAGCCCGCTATCGCTTCGCGTGTTCCCCGACCGAGTTGCCGGAGGGAACCCCAGTGGTCCTGCTCCGGCGGGAATCGTGGATCCGAGGTGTGTGTCTCCGTAGAGCAGTTCCAACCCCAGGCCAAATTGGTTGCCTTCGACGGTGGCGATGGCAGCGGGGTTCCAATATTGCGCCCCAATGGGATCGACCGCGAGCGCCGTCGAGACACCGCCCATCGAACGATGAACCGGTCCTGCCCCTGGCAAGATGATCCCTTGGGCGAGACTTTGTTGGCAACACAGAAGGGCAATTACAAATCCAACAGCGAGTTGATGAGTTATCCGCATGTAGTAATCCCCCAACGAAGGAGCCTAATGGGACCAAGTCAAGCTGTAGTGGTCCTTCGGCTTGTATCGATTCTGTTGTTGCTTTGCTCTCCTCATCGGTTCTCCGAAGCGATTTTCTAAAGGAATTTCTACTCCTCAATGGATGGAATAAAGTCCGACATGCCTCCGCGAATTCACTCAGTAAATTTGGGATCCAAATTTGCCGAATGAGCCGAGTTTGGAGATGCGGAACTTTGGTCTGCCGATACGTTTGCGAGAAGAAATACGTTTGCGAGAAGAATGACCAGCACACTGCTCAGAACTTTTTGCTGGGCACGAGTTTGCGTCCGTGGTCGAATAGCAACACAGGAAACACGTAAACTGTTTGAACAAGGAAAGAAGCAATCATGCGATTCTGTCGAGATGCCATCGTTTTGTTCCTCTTCGGGATTGCCGTGACTCCAGTCTACGGCCAGGCAACGAAAACCAAATCTCTCCCCAAGGCCTTCATCGACGGCACAGGCCAAGGCTGGAAGAAATTGGGAAAGAAAGATTTCGTCAACGTGAATTGCAAGGCCGATACGTGGACGTGGAAAGGAGATATGGTTCACTGCACGGGCCAACCGGTCGGCGTGATTCGAACGATTCGCAAATACAAGAATTTCGAGTTGGTTGTGCAGTGGCGACACTTGAAGCACGCGGGGAATTCCGGGGTGTTTGTCTGGGTGCCCGAGAACTCTCTGAAACTCCTAATTAAATCCCCGAAAAACCCGAAACCGCGCCGACTCCCCTATGGCATCGAGTGCCAGGTACTTGACCACGGTTACGCCGAGAACTGGAGCAAGAAAAACAAAGGCAAGAAGCCGGATTGGTTCACGACCCACGGCGACGTCTTTCCTGTTGGGACATCGAAGATGAAGCCCTTTGCTCCGTTCGCCTCGAACAAGCGACGGAGCTTTCCCTCGAAAAACTTGAGCAAGGGCGTGAAAGAATGGAATCACTACTACATCCGTTGCATTAATGGCGAAGTCCGCCTGTGGGTCAACGGCGAGGAAGTCTCCGGTGGAACCGAGTGTTCGCCGGCCGATGGGTATATCTGTCTGGAATCGGAAGGTTCGCCAATTGAATTCAAGCACCTGCGGATTCGAGTGCTGCCGTAGAGTTGAGAGTTGAGAGTTGAGGGTTGAGGGTTGAGAGAAGAGTCTCACGCGAGGGCGCGAGCCTGAGCGCAGAAGGCTTTTGGTGCTTGGCATCGGAAAGCCTTCGAAGCGAACAGAACAAGGGGGGAGGGAAACGAGAGGTTTGTTTTGAATCAACGCTGCTGCCCATTCTGGCCAGCAGCGTATAATGGACCCCGAAAACTGGACCACCAGTTAAGAGAGACTGGTGGCCTGAA
>CAYYUU010001118.1:0-2783 GCA_964474955.1 uncultured Alcaligenaceae bacterium
GCCCTAATCGATTGAGTTCTTCGACGCCCACCGGGAGCATCACGACGCGGTTCTCGTCGGTCTTCAATTCTTTCACAACGCCGAACACGTATTTCCGATCTGGAGCCATAAGTATCTTGAACCCTGAAAGTGTTTGAGCAGATGACAAGATAGTTATTATCGGTCGGATCATCTGCGCGGGCAAGAGCCGGAGTTGAGAGTTGAAGGTTGAGGGTTGTTTTTGTTTTTTGGCCGAAGACCAAACTCAACGTAGCTTTAGTCCGACGACCTGTCGGAGGACGAAAGGCAAAACAACACGGCTGGGGCAACGCCCCAGGTAAGAAGACGCACCACAAACCTCTCGTTTTCCTTCGCACCTTCGCGTCTTCGCGTGAGAATCTTGTCTTTCTCTCAACTCTCAACCCTCAACTCTCAACTCTCAACTCTCAACCCTCAACTCATCCTGTGTTCCACTTCGACCTTCCTCCCGAACTGATCGCCCAACACCCCGCCGACCGGCGTGATCAATCGCGGTTGCTCGTTCTCAACCGCAGTGACAACACGTTGTCACACCATCACTTCGCGAAACTCCCGGAATTGCTCTCTCCCGGTGATCTGCTCGTCCTGAACAACACCAAAGTTTTGCCGGCTCGATTGTTGGGCCATCGCGAACGAACCGGTGGCCGGTGGGAAGGGTTGTTCCTGCGAGCGTTGGACAGCGGCTTGTGGGAGTTGTTGAGTCAAACTCGCGGCAAACTTCAAGCGGGCGAAACAATCGTCGTCGAGCCCGGTCCATTGCGATTGATTCTGGTCGAAAAAACGGAGAACAAATCGTGGCTTGTGCGGCCAAGTGAATCTGGGCCGCCGCACGAAATTTTACAAGCCTGCGGACACATCCCTCTTCCGCCGTACATCCGCAAAGGTCTCGCCGAAGAACCCGACCAAGAGCGGTATCAAACTGTCTATGCTCAGCGTTCCGGAGCTGTTGCAGCCCCGACTGCGGGATTGCACTTCACGCCGGAGATTTTTTCCGAGTTGGAACGCCGAGGGATTCGTCGTGCGTTCGTGACCCTGCACGTTGGATGGGGGACGTTTGCTCCCATCAAGGTCGAGGACTACACACAACACACGATGCACAGCGAATGGGGCGAACTTCCCCAAGAAACAGTCGCCGCAATCGAAGAATGTAAACGACAAGGCGGCAAAGTCGTCGCCGTTGGGACGACGACGGTGCGGGTGCTCGAAACGGCAGGAGTGAACGGCGAACTCAAAGCGTGGACGGGAGAGACAGACATTTATATCTACCCGCCATTTGAACTTCAGGTCGTCGATGCGTTGGTGACGAATTTCCACTTGCCCGAAACCACGTTACTGTTGTTGGTCGCGGCGTTCGCAGGGACCGAATTCGCCGAGAAGGCGTATCGAATTGCGATTGGCGAAGGGTATCGTTTTTACAGCTATGGTGATGCGATGTTGATCTTGTAGGTGACCTTCGCTCGCGCTTCAGGCTTGTCACAAAAAACAATTCCAAAATCCAACGCCGCACCCGCGACGAACCACCTTTTTCGAAATTCGAGAAATCTCCAGCCACCATTTGCGAATATACACATAGGTTCCCGTGGGAACCGACACATATCTTTCTTCACTTCTGGATTGGCAAACGAGGATTTTTTCGACAGATGAATGAGACCGAGTCAAACGAGGTGTTGTTGGGATGGGAATCGGAAGACCCTCCCGGATTTGGGTTCGCCCACCGCAATCGCCCACCATCGGAAAATCGCCCTATTCGTTATGACGGGGACGCACATCTGATTACGGTGGCTCCCACAGGTGCCGGTAAGGGCCGCGGAGTGATCATCCCAAATTTGCTCACGTACACTGGCCCCGTCGTCGTGACTGATTTCAAAGGCGAACTGTATCAAGTGACGGCCCGAAGACGGCGGGAAATGGGCCACAAGGTCATCAAGATGGACCCATTCAACGTCCTTGATGGTGCGAGCGATGGGCTCAACCCGCTCGACATTTTCCAACTCCACCGCGCCGAAGTCGAAACGGACGCCCAAATGGTTGCCGAGTTACTCTCGACCGGGAACAAGGGTGTAAAAGATCCCTTTTGGGACCTCAACGCCGGCGGGTTACTCAGTGGGTTAATTGCACATGTTGAGCAAAGCATGTCCCACGATGACTTGAACCTCAACACAGTTCGCGATTATCTCCAGTGTGATGACCCCATTTATAAACTCGCAGTCTTGCTCGACACCGATGGCAAGAACATGAGCAAGATGGCTTATAACGAAATTGCCTCGTTCTTGCAAAACTCCGAGAGAGAAACTCGCCCGTCGATTTTGTCCACGGCAGTGTCCTACGTTAAACCATTCATCAGCGAACGAGTCCAAAAATCACTGGCGAAGTCGAGCTTCTCGTTGCAAGACGTTGTCGAGGGCAACCCCCTCTCGATCTACCTCATCGTTCCGCCAGATAAATTGTATAGTCATCGTGGACTGCTCAAGTTATGGGTCGGAACTCTTCTCAAGGCGATCACCACTCGCCGCCGCATTCCCAAACAGCGCACTCTGTTCTTGTTGGACGAGTGCGCCCAGATGGGTAAATTTCCGTTCCTCGAAACACTATTGACGTTGGGTCGGGGATACGGGACCTTGTGTTGGACTTTCTGGCAAGACCTTTCCCAACTCAAAAGCCGATACGAAACTGAATGGCGCACTCTGCTGAACAACTGTGGAGTCGTCCAAATGTTCGGGATGAATAACTACGACATGGCGAACCAGTGGAGTCAGTATTTGGAA
>CAYYUU010001119.1:0-2765 GCA_964474955.1 uncultured Alcaligenaceae bacterium
TTTTCGCTCATGGGGCGAATTTGGTGTTAACCGAACGCTGAAAAGACATAAGTGCTTGTCACGCAAGGCAATTAGAAATCTCTGTCACCAAATTCGCCCCATGAGCGAATATTTTTCACTCTGGCGCACATTTCAGCAGAGTTCCAAAAAATGAACTATATTTTTCCTGACCGGACGAGCGGGACACCAAGTACCCACGAGCATTTCGCTGCGACTCCACATGACGAACCGTCCCACACCTCCTTCGCCACGTGGACGATTGACAAAGCGACTCGCGGTTCCCCGCATCCGCCACTTCTTCGCGACCTGGAGCTACGCACATGGGTTCCTCGGAGTTCAAGCTCTTTGCCTTTATCGCTTTGGTGCTTGTTGGCTTCTTTGTTTTCGTTTATCCCGTCATTGAGTTTGATAACAGTTCCGCAGACGAACACTACTTCGAAGACTCCAGCCCTCCAGTGGCTGCGTTTTCCGCCGAAGGGACTCCTGGCTCTTGACGTGGGAGGAATTCCTGGAGAACCTCAATCCGAGTTCGTTCAAATTCCAGTGGAAGTTATCAGGGCTGGAATATCTGCGCTGGGAACACCGAACGGGGAGTTCTGCCGGTCTTGCCTCTTTTTCATGTTAGGTATCGGTCACCCCACAACCAGTCCCAACGTGGTCTGGTCGAATCTCTTCGTAACCGAAGTAGAACCCGCTTCCCATTCCTTCCTTCGCCCAGGTCGTGAGGTGGTGGTCCCCAGAACCACTTCCTTTTTCGCGAGACAAGGCTCTCGGCGAGGCAAATTCCCCATCCCCAGCCGGTTCTTCCGAAACACTGCGGAATGGGCTGACACCTGACCCAATGCCATCCCAATCCTGGTTGGGCAAGTGATGGCTGATCCAACTTGCCCCTCCCCCAGAAGCGACAAGGTTCCCGGCGGGCGCTGTTCCGTAAAAATAATATGGGCTGTTTGGCGGATCGCAGACTTTTCCCACCCGTTTCCGCATCCTGACTGCGTTGGCTTCCAATTCACGTCCATGCTCTTCGAGCCAATCCGCGTAGATAAATACCAACGCAACGTCTCCTCGATTCCGGCGGATGGCTTCAAGAAGCTGCTCTCCCGTTGCCCCCATCTCTTCTCCTCCAAATGAACCCACCAGAAAACAACTCTGTGCTTCTGTAAAGCCCAGATGCAGCACAACGAATAACCAGTGAAATGTCGTCAAATGAAAATTGTATCGCAGTCCTACGAAAGTACTGTTAAAATCAAACCTATGGAAAACCTAGACCTTACCGTTTCCGTCCCCAAGGTCACGTTTCACGGAGCCGTCCTCACAGTAACCGGTTCGATGCACTTGGTCGAAGCAGCAGGTCGCAAGGTCCTTCTGGACTGCGGCTTGTACCTGGGTCAACAGCCCGACCTTCGCCAACGCAATCGGGAGTTTCCATTCACTCCCCGAGACATTGACGCAGTCGTTATTAGTCACGCCCACATTGACCACTGCGGCAACCTGCCTAACCTTGTTCGACAAGGCTTTACCGGTCCGATATTCTGCACCCCGGCCACACGAGACCTCCTTGGAGTGATGCTGACCGATTCCGCCAAGATCCAACGCGACGAGAAGCCCCTTGTGCCTCCGCCGAGTTGGTCCGCGCCGCTGTGCGAACTCGGCGACGTCGCCCGAACCATCGGGCTATGTGTGCCGCTGCGCTACGACGAGCCCGGTCGCGTCAGTTCGGAAATCGAGATACGGCTTCTCAATGCGGGGCATATCCTCGGTTCCGCCATCGTCACACTCGGTATCGAGACAGCCGGACAAGACTACCGAATCACGTTCACCGGCGACCTCGGACGAGCGAACATTCCGTTCTTGCATCCGCCAGCGCCGATCCCGCCTTCGGACCTTCTCATCAGCGAATGCACCTACGGCGGCAAAGTCCATCAGCCGCTCGACATCCTCGCCGAAAACCTCTCCGAAGTCATCGAACGCACCGTCGAGCAAGAAGGAAAAGTGCTCATCCCTGCGTTCAGTCTCGGACGAGCCCAAATCGTCGTCCACTACCTCCAGAAGTGGATCCACGAGGGCAAGATTCCCAAGCTCCCGATTTACGTCGATAGCCCACTCGTGGCCGACATCGTCAACGTCTATCACCAACATCTCGACGACATCACCGAAGAAAGCCGGGCTGTCTTCGAAGCCGAACGCAAGGGCACTTCGCCCGTCCGATACATCCGACGCTGGGAAGAAAGCAAACAACTCACCGACGACCGGACGCCCAGCATCATCGTCGCATCAGGCGGAATGCTCGACGCCGGACGAGCCCTCTACCACCTGCAACAATACGTCGAAGACCCACGCTGCTGTCTGGTCCTCGTCAGCTATCAGGCTCCGGGAAGCCTCGGTCGTCGTCTCCTCGAAAAAGGCCCCACCGTTTATTTCCTCGGAAAGATGTGGAACAAATGGGCCGACGTCGTACACCTCAACGGCTTCTCCGGACACGCCGACCACAACGATTTTCTTACGATGCTCACACCCATCGCCAAACAAACCGGCAAGGTGAGCCTCGTCCACGGCGAAGTCGAGCCGGCGGAAATTCTCAGCCACGCACTTCGCCAAGCCGGATTCGAAGACGTCGCCATTCCGCTGCGAGACGAAACGGTCTTTGCGGAGAAACGGTAGCACGGATGCCTTACACCAACCCGAAGCGCGAGCGAGGAATTCTCACACTAACCCGAAGCGCGAGCGAGGAAATCTTACACCAACCCGAAGCGCGAGCGAGGAAA
>CAYYUU010001120.1:0-2764 GCA_964474955.1 uncultured Alcaligenaceae bacterium
GTGGCAGTTTCGGACACGCTCAATGGTTTTGGTCTCCTGGTCGGTGGCGTTTTAATCATCTTGTTGGGTCTGTGGGCCGTGGATCCAAGTGGTGGCCCGGTCACGGCACTGGCGACGATGAAGGAACAGGCTCCCGAAAAGTTCAACTCGCTCGGCACGCCAGACACGACCGTACCGTTCTCGACACTGTTCACGGGCGTACTGTTGTTGAATTTATTTTACTGGTGTACGAATCAACAAATTATTCAGAGGACGTTCGGTGCGTCGTCGCTCGCCGAAGGCCAAAAGGGCGTTCTGCTCGCGGGCCTGCTCAAAATCCTCACGCCGATAATCTTAGTCCTACCGGGAATGGTCGCCTTCTTCCTCTTCGGGATGGTCACGATGCCGGGAGACAATCCCAAAGTGCCGATCAAAGACATCATCCGCGAAGGCGACAACATCGGCTTGGTCGGGTACATCCCGGGCGACCCTGCTCGCGAAGTCATCTTGGTGGATCAAGACGCATCGAATGCTCTCGGGACTTCATCGCCCAAAGAAGCCCAAGCGAAGGTCGGGCAGTCCGTCCAACACGACGACCAAACGATCCACGTCCAGAAAGTCCTGGAACCGGGCGTCGTCATCACCCGCGAGAAAGATGGGCAGACCGGGTACTACACGAAGCAACAAATTGCCGATCGAGGCATCAATTTCGACTCGCTCATTTCGCCGCGTCGTCGGGTGGAGGCGTATGGCCAATTAGTACGAACGGTCCTCCCGGTTTGGTTAGCCGGCTTCTTCGCTGCCGTCGTCGCGGGAGCCATCTTGAGTTCGTTCAACTCTGCGCTCAACAGCACGGCGACGTTATTTAGTCTGGGTGTGTATCAACACATGGTCACCGGTGGAGCCGAAGACAAGAGCGTCATTCGCGCGGGCAAGATCTTCGGCGGCATCATTGCCATCGTGTCGATGATCGTGGCACCGTTACTCGACGGACAGGAGAGTATCTTTGGATACCTCCAAAAGATGAACGGCCTCTACTTCATTCCCATTTTCTCGGTCGTGTTGGTTGGGATGTTGACGAAACGGGTTCCACCTTTCGCGGCGAATCTCGCGCTAGTGCTCGGGTTCCTGGTCATCGCTCTGGGGTACTTCGTGCCGTTCTTCAACGAATGGGTGAAGGCCGTCCACGATTTCCACTTCCTCGGAATTGTGTTCGCCTGTTTGGTCGTCATGATGCTTTTGATCGGT
Organism: uncultured Alcaligenaceae bacterium; assembly: GCA_964474955.1. Lineage (GTDB taxonomy): Bacteria > Planctomycetota > Planctomycetia > Gemmatales > Gemmataceae > CAYRFQ01. The sequence goes on from CAYYUU010001120.1 coordinate 1,228, forward strand.
ATGTGGAAACCCACGGACAAGCCTTACGAGCAAAGAGCCTCGGGAGACGTCGATCTGACTCCTTGGAGTTTCGCGTGGCCGGTGGGGATCGCGTTGGCGCTGATCGTGATTGGAATCTACGTCACGTTCGCGGATTTGTCCGCGGTGATGGGGAAGTAACCGAATTGACAATCCAATGACCCACCGGCCCATGCTCACGGAAAAACAACAACGCTTTCTGGCGAAACGTCGGCCCTTCGTTCGGGCCTGGCCTGTCGTGGGGACGCTCATCTTGGTGGTCGTTTTCGCGTTGTCCGCCTATTTGTTCTGGGCGAGTCCGCGTTTGATGAATCCTTATGCGGCCCTCCAGCGCGTGCAAGAGAAACGATTCCCGACCGAGCACATGGTGCCGACGGTGTTGCTCCCGTGCGTCATGGTCATGTTTGTCTTGATGTTCATGATCTTCGTGCTGTTCCTTTTTGTTTCGTTTGGCAACGAAAAGAAATATCTGGAGATCATTGACCAACTCCAGCAACCTTCCGAAACGCAGACCAACACCAATGAATCCTGAAAGTCAATGGGCCGAGTGGGAACGACTCTTCCAGGAGTTTCTGCGCGACCAACTCGACAAACCCGACCCGGCGCACGACTTGGCCCACATTCGCCGAGTCGTCTCGACGGCGCAAAAGCTCACCCAAGCCGAGAACGCAAGAGAGGAAATCATAGGCCCGGCGGCGTGGTTACACGACTGCGTGATGGTGCCGAAAGATTCTCCTCTGCGGAGCCAGGCATCGGTCGAAGCTGCGAAGGTCGCCGTGAGTTTTCTTCGCGATTACGGATACCCTTCTGAGTTCCTCGACGACATTTTCCACGCCATCGAAGCACACAGTTTTTCGGCGAACATTCCGCCCCGGACGTTGGAAGCGAAGGTCGTTCAAGACGCCGACCGACTCGACGCCATCGGTGCGATCGGGATCGCGAGATGCTTCGTGACGGCGGGACTTCTTGGAAGCAAGCTCTACCACGAGGACGAACCGTTTCCGAACGATCGCCCCGTGGACGATAGACGATATGCGGTCGATCACTTCTACGCGAAGTTGCTCAAGCTGAGCGCGACCATGCAGACCGAAGCCGGACGGATCGAGGCCGAACGACGCACACAATTCATGATGGAGTATCTGGAACAACTGCGAGTTGAGGTGGGGTGAAGTTGTATTGGTAACGGCGGCGGATTAGTGAGAGTCGCGGTTCGGAAAGTTGCTTTTCGCGGAGCGAAAAGGCCTTCGGCTGATAATTTTTCGCTCGGGCAGTCGGATAGATACTTGTTGTGTTTTTGGTGTTGTTTCGGAGAGTGTTGCCTTTCGCTCCTTTGAAAGAACACCTTTTTGGTGTTGTTTCAAATCCGAGGCAGCAAATGCGCACGCAAAAAACACAAAAATACCCAACATCTGATTTTTGCGATTTTTGCGTGCGCTTTTTGACACTTCCGGGAGCATTTTCGAGAGGTCGTTTTTCCAGTGGAAGGTGGAAAATGCGCACACAAAAAACACAAAAATCA
>CAYYUU010001121.1:0-2762 GCA_964474955.1 uncultured Alcaligenaceae bacterium
GCTGGAAGGTCTCGTTTTGGGCGAGAAGTTGTGGCTCCTGCGATGGGTTCGCCGCAGTGGCGGCGTTACTCGGGCAAGTCGACTTCCCACGGGTCCATCGGCGTGGCGACGAATTCTTGGAGTAGATGGTGAACGGCGGGAAATTCGCGAGGGATTTCCGGTACGACGATGGACTCGCGGATTTCCTCTTCGTGAGGCAATTCGACGTCGGGAGTGTAGTCGGCGAGCGATTTTTCTTCATCGATTGGCGTACATGTGACCTTATTAGCTGCCGCGCCGCCGTATCGAGCTTCGAGCCGTTGCAAGACGCCCTCGGTCACGTCAATATTCAGACTGCCCGCATCCCACTCGATGCGTTTGCCTTCCTCCTTAAGCATCTCCCGCGCCCAGTTGATGTCCTCCAGTGGCACGGTGACGATCTTCTGGCGTGCCCACTTGAGACGTTGAGCCCAACTTGCGTCGATTTGCTCAGCGGACGCCGTCTTGGGAACTCCCAGCAGCAGAAATGGCCCGACTTGTTCGCGAGGTAATCGTTCCAATGTGAAGGCACCCTTCGCACGTGGGGAAGGTGTGTCGGCTTCCCATCCCGACGACACGATCTAGTCAATAAATACCTGTTAGGAATGTATATCACTTAGGCGCGAATTGTCCATGCTATTGGATGATCCAGGCGGAGGGTTGAGAGTTGAAGCAACGGAGTGGCTTCGTACCAACCTCAAGTCACCCCCACTTTTCATCCTTCTGCCCTCGTCCTTCGACCTTTCCAGATCAGTCCCCTCGCAGTGTCAAACCGTGATTCCGCAATTTCTCGCGAACTTCCGTGAGCGACGTCACGCCAAAGTTTTTCGACTCCAGCAATTCGTCGGCGGTTCGTTGGACGAGGTCTCCGAGCGTCGTGATGCCGAGACGATTCATACACTTGCGAGCCCGGACGGACAAATTCAATTCCGCCACCGGTTTGCCGAGGACAGCTTGTTCTTCCTGGCTGAGCGGTTGTTGCGGGGAAGCATATCGACGCTCGTAGCCGCCGCCGGCAGGGCTGCGACCGCCGTCTTCGAGAGATTGTCCGAGGTGCAAACCCTTGCTACCGAGCATGTCCTTGATTTCTTGGAGAGACGTCTCTCCAAAGTTCTTACTGCTGAGCAGTTGCTGTTCGCTCACGCGGGTGAGGTCGCCGAGCGTTCGAATGTTCATCTTCTTCAAGCAGTTCCTTGCTCGCACCGACAATTCAAAGTCCGTCACGGGAATTTCCAGCACCTGACTGAAACGGCTCGTGGCCGCTTCGTCGTCGGGATTGTAATACTGAGTCAAGGAGGCCTCGGCGTCCTTCAAAAACAGTCTTGCTTGCTCATCGAGGGGGTTGGCGTCGGCAAGCTTGCGATAACAATCCACGGCCTCGGCATATTTGTCGTTATCTTCGTAGAGAATGCCCAAGTTCATCAACAACCCGGTATGTACGGGCGGGTAGGTTAGACATTGCTCATAGTAATCGATCGCCTCCTCGTCGTTGCCCGCGAGGTCGTTCGCATGTCCGAGTTGGAACAACGCGCCAGTATGACCGGGATCGTGTTCGACGGCTTGCTCCAGGTGGGCGATGGCCTTCTCGCGGGCCCCTTCGTCCAAATAACAACATGCCAGTTGGAAGTGATACTCGGCATTGTGACTGGCCTGATCTTCGTACTTCTTGAGGATCGATCGAGCTTTGTTGATGTCGCCTTGTTGTCGATAGATTCCAGCCTTTTGTAATTGAACCTGACTCACCGAAAACTTGGCGGCTTCGGCCTTATCAAAGGCCTCCAAGGCGCCGTCGAGATCTTGTCTTTCGAGAAGCGCGCGACCGAGGTAGAAACAGGCCAACGCGCCGTCGGCTTTGCGGAGATGGTGTGCGGCTTGCTGCAAGTGTCCCAGGAAGAAACAAGCGATGCCCAGCTTCAAATGCCACTTCTTCGCGGCCTCGCCAGAAGCGGCTTCGAGCTTTCTCTCGAGAAGCTGTTTGACTTCTTTCAATGTCCGATATTGGCTCGCATCCTGGGCCAACCCTTGGCGAATTTTGGTCACCGTTCCGGCATCGCAATCATCTCGTTCGACCAAGTACGCCCGCAAATCAATCAACGTCATATCGACCATTTTTGGATCCTCCCCAAACCCCCTTGTACCGTTCTGTGTAGAATAAATTTATATACCGCCAGAAGTATGTGAGCAAGTGGAGGCGTGTATACGCACATGCACTGTGAAAGCATGTATATATAATTTTGGGCAACCACAAAGATAGAACCATGGCGAAACGTCGCACGAAAAATGAACCACTCCCGGCGTGTTATGGGATGACCCATCTTGGATTGGAGCCCATAGCGTCCGAAGAATTATCCGAGGACTTCGGAGCAGAAGTCAAGCGTACGAGCAATGGCATCGTCGTCTTCCGAGTGGACGAGATCGAGAAGTCCCTGCTCAAGGCCCGCACGACGGAAGACATCTTCTTGTTGGCGTGGGGGAGCGATCAACTCACGTTCCGAGCCGAGGACTTGCGAAAGATACAGAAATGGACCGCCGAAGACGTCAAGTGGGATCGACTCTTACAAATCCACCACACCATCCGGCCCAAACCCTCGGGCAAACCAACTTATCGACTCGTTGCCCAGATGACCGGCAAACATGGTTATCGTCGCGTGGATGCATTAAAGGCCTTAGCCAAGGGACTAGGCGTCAAACTGCCTCCGAGTTGGAAACACCCCGAGGCAAACGCCTCGGTCGAAAACTGGCTT
>CAYYUU010001122.1:0-2758 GCA_964474955.1 uncultured Alcaligenaceae bacterium
TCCACCAGCCTCACAGATTCTCCCACGTCCTCGAAGAAACGGACATACGGCTGGAAGCGGGCCTTACCCTGAAGCGTCATCATGGCTTTCATCGCTTTGGTTTCTTCGGCGTATCGCTGTTTCAAGTGGCTGCGAAACTGTATGCGATGCTCACGTTCGACCAGATACGTCGGGTTGTTGGACCAGTGATCTCGGTCATGTCGGCGGTCACCGTTGTTGTAGAAGGGGGAGACGAACCGGCCAAGGCGCTCAGCCAGCTTTGGCGATTTCTCGGAAGCGAAGAAAGCTCGTGGAATCTCCTCCATCCACAGCGTGCGTAGTTTCTTTTCGAGCGAGTCCCACTTCTTCGCGTGGAACTCGGTCTTTAATCGAGACACATCTTTCCCGGCTAACTCCAAAAGCCTCAGGTGATACTTCACCACTCGCTCGCGTTTGGCATTCGTGATTTGTTCGAGTGCTTCCCTTTGCAGTTCCGGCGCATCGATGGGTTCGCCGGGTTCTCCTGCTTGCGTCGACTCCTTGTGCATCCGCAAGGACAAATTTCGCGCAGCCTTCCACACATTCTTTCGTTCCTGCGGAGAGAGATCGGGCCGTTTCAATAACGCTCGCAAAACGAAATAATCCTGAGGGCTAAGATTGCGTTTGGCGTTCAAGTCCGTCATCAGCATACGGAGTCTACTTTGGAAATAGTCGAGTGAATTCTGCAAGTCGCCGGCAATGTCTTCCAGTTCCGAAAGTGAGTTTGCGTCCTGTCTGGTTAACAGGTCAGTGAGCAATCTAGTTTTTTCGATCGCTTTGAACCATTCGCTTTCTTCGGACGGATTTGGCCGCTTTGCAACAAAGTAATCCACGTACCCAGGGAGTCTGACCAAGGCTTCGGTCCGGATCGTGAACGCCTTGTGGATAATCTTGATCTGCCTTTGCACTTTCGCGTAGTCGTTTTCGGCACTGCGAAGCGTTTTTCTGGCCGTCAACCAATCTCCCAAGTTTCGCCTCGCCAGTTGTTGCTCGCCTTTGCGTCGAAGTGAATCCGCCTTGAGCACTTCCGTCACGATCCAGGGAATTGCCCGCGGCGTCGATTGCAACAATGCCCAGGTCGCTTCGGCTTGTTGCGTTGTCTTGAGGAACTGACTCACCGTGGTCCCATCCCACTTCGTCTCGTAGTAGGAGACGTCGTCGATGAGATGTTTCAATCGCTCTACCGCAACACGCTCAACATATTTCCATTCAAACCGCGTATCGTTGTATACACTCAAGGCTACTTGTGCCTGGGTCTTACTCAGAGTTCGTCGCTTAACGAGGGCCTCCCAAATCGCGAGTTGCCGAGCGAGAGGAGACAATTTCTCGGCGACCTTCGACAACTCCTTTTTTTCTTCCTCCAACTTTTTCTTGGTCGGAGACGCCGTTTCCATTCGGTCGAACAAAGTTGTCAATCCAGTTTGGAATGCCGCAATACCTTTCTTCTCTTGCTCCGCATCCTTGGAGCTTTCGTCGGCTTTGTCCTTCTTCATTTCCATTTTGGTTGGCTGTTTGAAAGTCTCAAGAGCCGCAAGCGAAGCAGGCAAGGACCTCGGAGCTTCTTGACTTTTCTTGACCTGATGAACGATCCGTTCCATGTCGTAATCCAACTCTCGCTTCAGCTCTTCCTTGGCGTTGTCGAGCCCTCCCTGCCATCGATCTTCCGTCCGCAGCAACAACCGCCCAAGATCGCAGAACGGCTTCACTGCCGAATCCATGATTCCGTTTTCCCGCCAACCGTTCCGAACTTCCCACGCCTTTTCGAGCCACTCCGGATACTTCTGTTCGGGGAGTTCCTCGTTCCATCCCTCTTCGCTCGCAGCCGTGACCGCGAAATCTCCGTGCCCGAATAATCTGGGTCTCTGGCGAGTATGGCGGTTGATCCGTGCCCAACGATCTACGTGATGCCGAACGTAGGCAGCCAATTCTCTGACCGTCACCCAGTTATTTTTGGCTCCGGTGGTCACTGCACCTGTGCTCTCGTTTTCGAACTTGTAACCGTCGGCATGACCACTCAACCCTTTGGCAACAAAGTAAGCGAAGATCGACGAATTCCGTTCGGGAAAGATCAACGACTGCTCGCCCTCAAAGTAAGAGCACAGAACTAATAAGTTCTGGTCGGCTTTCAAGAATTTATTGAGTGCGACTCCGACGTCGTTTTTCAGAATCCCAAGATCCGGTCTTGGTTCGACTGCCCGAAGATCAAGAATCAACAATTTGTGATTTGATGGATGTTGCGTCAGAGCATCCACAACATCACGCAAGGGCAACCAACTCGCCAAACTATCCGGCGCCGCGTGAGCCGGTAGAATATAAACGCCACCTTCTCGCACGACGCTTAGACCACAGACGTGAACTACAATTTGTGCTCCCGAGAGATCTCGCAAGTCGCTCAGTTCTTTGAGTATCCGCCCACGAGTTTGGCTCTCGAACGCTTCGTCGCTCGCCTTGCTCGAAAACCTGGCTTGTAACAGTTTGCTGTCTTGATCGGCGAAAGGATTTGTGGGCCAGGCCCGATGTTTATATTGACTAATCGGGATCGTCAGGAAATAGGTTTTCGGAGGTGGTCGCAAATAGAAAAACAGAGCCAAGATGGCACCGACAATCGCCGTCGAACCTACCAACAGGCCGAACAATCCCCTCCGCTTTCCCTTCTTCCGAGAGTGAGGCGACTTGTCTCCTTGCTTCCAGCCTCGGAGGTGTTGCGAGTTGTGTTGACCTGCTGACATGGTGCACCCTT
>CAYYUU010001123.1:0-2748 GCA_964474955.1 uncultured Alcaligenaceae bacterium
AGTACCAAGCCGAGTTGGCTTTGTGGGCCGGGAGCAGTACTTTAAGCTTGCTCACCACCGCTTCGAACCTCGTGGAGGACTTCGCCGTTGACATGCTCTACGGCGGACGCGAAGATGACGCCTATGTCCAGCTTGCCAGGGACGCTCTGGATCGACACAGACCTGCCGTAGGGGACGCTTCGTTCTCGGTAAGCTAAGCTCAGGAACTTTTGTCTTGGACGTAGGTATGATCGAGCCGCGTGTACCTACGACAAACAGAAAACCGGAAAACAACACATCTCTCTCGCCTCGGTCACGACCGAGGCGAATTTTTTCTCACTCCCATCGGAGCCATAGTTCGTCATTTCTGCGCCGTCCCACCCGAACTCAATTGCCGCATGTGGACCGCGAGGCTCGTCACCGCGAGTCCCCACAACGTCGCGAATTCCAGCGGCGCCCATTCCAAAGCCAACACGTTCAGGAGAGCAGACCCGAAGAACGCCACGCCGAAAGCGTAACACGGCCCCCAGTAGTTATTTCCCATCGCGAAAAACGCCAACCCCGACAAGATCGATAACACGGGATAGACGAGCAAACTGTCCCAGTGACGAGGGACACCTTCGCCGGGCACGATGAGGTGCGAATACTCCATCATCCGAAGCAGGATCGATGCCGTTCCGGCGGCGATCAGATACCCAGCCCAGATGGTCCACAATTCGCGTTCTGCCGATGTCCGAGGCAGGAGTTGCTTCGAACGGTTGTACCAAAAGAGTACGACCAGCGCGAGGAACTGAGCCAGCCGGACCCCAAACAAGAGGGGTCCTGAAACGTCAAGTTGCACGAGGGCAAAGACCGAGGCATGGCTCACGAAGATGATCCCCGCGAGCCAGAACAGAACCGAACTCCAACCTCGCAAGCTCGCGTCCAGGGAAGTCTGGCTCAGTGCGCGAGTAATGCGGTCCATGAAGTTGAAGCTCCTCGCAAGAATCAATTCTCCAGAGAGGTGGCGTTCCAGGTCTTCGGCCAGTTCCTGGGCCGAAGCGTATCGGTTCTTTGGGTCCTTCTCCAGGCATTTCAAGCAGATCGTTTGCAGGTCGTGGGGGACCTGCGGATTGACAAGTGTTGGCGGGACCGGTTCTTCGGAGACGACCTGAAAGACCGTGTCCATCGGAGTACTCGCCCGGAAGGGCGGGCGACCCGTGAGACATTCGTAGAGGTTCGCCCCGAGGGCGTACACATCCGCAGCCGGTCCAACGCGTTTGCCTTCTCCGGCAGCTTGCTCGGGAGCCATGTAACTGGGCGTGCCCATGATGGTTCCGGTCCGTGTCAAATCGTTCCCACCCTCGACTCGCTTGGCCAATCCGAAATCAGTGATTTTCGGCCTGTCGTCTTGCGAGAGAAGTATGTTCGCGGGCTTGAGGTCCCGATGAACGATCCCCGCGTCATGGGCGACTTGAACTCCCCGGGCTACCTGGGCCATGAGCCGAGCCGCCACGTCTTGGGCTAGCGGAGTTCCTTTGAGTCGGGACGCAAGGGTTCCGCCGTCGACATACTCTAGGGCCATGAACGGGAGAGAGTTGAGTTCGCCAAATTCGTAGACCTGCACGATGTGAGGGTGTTGCAACGCAGCCACTGATTCGGCCTCGGCGAGAAATCTTTGGAGGTCGTCGGTGCTGGCGTGGTCTCCGCCGATGACCATTTTGAGTGCCACTATTCGATTGAGCCGCACCTGACGGGCCTTGTAAACGACCCCCATCCCACCACGTCCAATTTCGGACATCAACTCGTATCCAAGAAGCTCGATTTGAGACCAAGTCGCCGACTCCGTCGACCCATTTTGCAAAAAAAGGGCGGTTCCTTCCGAGTCACTCGGTCGAGTCGTCTTCGGCTCCCCGGTTTCCGCTGCCGCATGGATCGCCGGGAAGGATTCCGTTGGAGGAAGCAACAAAGGTTCCGAGCCAAAAGGAGGCCCGCCGGGAGGGGCTGGTGAGGAGTGGGTGTTGTCTGGAGTGGGCGACTCGTTCTCCAAAACGCTGCGTAAGGTCTCGGCCAGATCCGGATGTCGGGCCAGGAATTCCTTCGGGTCGGGAGCGTCCCCGCGAGTCTGGGCCTCTCGGTACTCCGCGAGGATTCGAGCGACCTTGGCTTCCTGTTCGGGATTCGGTGGAGTGTGGCTCATGGAGAGAGTTCTATTTTGCTGGGCATCCAATGGGTGACTGCATGGTATTTCTTGTGTCCTTTTATTTAAGGCATTGTCGGCCTTAGAATAAACAAAAAGATCAAAGCGGGAGGACCTTGCCCAAGATGAAAGAAAAACAAAACTACCAAAGCGGCGTCGAGCCGCCGCACTCCAAAACATACCAACCCGAAGCGCAAGCGAGGAATCCGAAACTCCTAAAGCGTCAGCAAAGCTGCCGCACTCCAAAACAAAACAAAAACAACGGCACACGGGGAACGGGAAATTTATTTGTGTTCGGTCTTTCGTTCGTCGTAGGTACACGCGGCTCGCGTGTACCCAGAAAATTCGACCAACAAAAAAGTACCGCGAGCCACGTGTACCTACGACAACTGACACCTATTTCTTTTCCGTTCCGAGTGTGCCTACTCCTCCAAGAACAAAAATTCGGCCAACAAGAAATTTGCCGTTCGCGCAGGACGGAGACAACGCCAATGAGTGACTCACCGCCATCCTTTCGATATCGACCCCATGAGCACTTGAAGGGTCGTGAGGACTTCAAGCGAGTCTACGGGCGAAAACGCTCGGTGGCC
>CAYYUU010001124.1:0-2747 GCA_964474955.1 uncultured Alcaligenaceae bacterium
GGGGACGTTCTCGTTTGGCAAGACAATTACGCCATGCGATGGGCCGTTCCCTGCGGTCGTGCTCCGATTTTTCCCGTCCCAACTTTTCCCGCGAGAAAAACCAAACCAGTCCCCAGGCGTTCTCGTCTTTTACGGTGGAATTCAATGGCCAAGCTTGACGAGCAGGACGTGCATTTGAGTGCCAAGACTACACAACAACCTCCTCCGCAAGCGACCCCGGAGGAAGTCCTGGTCAATGCGTTTCGCGAACTCCGTGACGAACTCGTGAGCACTTTGTTGTACGTCTTGGGAAACAAGGACGACGCCCAGGATGCCGCCCAGGAAGCGTTCGTCAAGTGTTGGGGAGCGCGTGACCAGGTTCACGAGATCTTGAATTTGCGTGCTTGGATATTCCGCGTTGGTTTTAACACGGCCAAGGACATGCAGCGGAGTGCTTGGAATCGACGCGTCAAGCCCTTGAAAGGAGAGGAATTCATCATGGTAGCCCAGGAGCCACCTCCGGGTCAGGTCCTCGAATATCAAGAATCGGTGGAACGCGTTCGCAAGGCGCTCACTCGCTTGCGTGAGGAAGAGAAGGAAGTCTTTTTACTGCGTCAAAATGGCGAACTGACGTACGAACAGATCGCCGAATTGCGTAGTTGTCCGGTCGGCACGGTCAAGACTCAGATGCGCAGTGCCCTGGAAAAACTGCGAAAGATGCTCGTTTAACCCAGCCCGTTTCGCGTCCCAAAGCGAACGGCCTTGAACTCGCTGCCGTTCGGTCTGCAAGAGGCTGACTCGACCTATTTATTTTACAGACAGATTTGAACTCCTTCGGGTGGTCCTCAATTCGGGGTCTCGCAAGACGCCGAAAGTGCTTCTTTCTTGTTTTCCGACGCCATCGAGGAACGGCCGCAACGACGAGAACGAACCAAAAGCCACACGCTGGCGGAGTAAAGATAGGCATACTTTCACGGGGAGGCACGAAGAAACAAGTGTCGCATTGAGTAGGTCTTGGCCTTCGACCATGCTTTTGGCTGCAAGCCAAAAGCATGCCACCCAAGATTGTGGAAACGTTTCGGGTGGCATGCTTCTGCTAGAAGCATGTTGCGGATTGACGAGACTTCCGCACGACACGAATTCGTCCGTCCGCCCGAGCGAAAGACGACTTTCCTAACCACAGGATAAACAACGCTCTCGTTGATCCAAACGCCAACGGCGGACGATCCGGGAGCAGACAGAGAATACCGGAGCGACTCGAAGACACGGAGACGATGATGATTCCCCAGGAACCCAGTGTTGCACTCTTAGTGGACTACCTCTACGACCTGCTCGATGCCGTCGAGCGGCAACAGGTCGAAGAACGGCTCCGTACTTCCGAGGCGTGGCGAAAGGCGTTGGCCCAGGCCGAGCGGGAGCAACAAATCTTCGCCGAGGCGGCCAAGACGGACTTCAGTAACGTGAAGTTCGACCCGCCGAAGGCCACTCCGCGACAGCAACCAAAGTCCGTCGCCAAACCACCGAAGCGGTCTTCGTGGTTGCGCTGGGCCATCGCCGCGTGCATTGCCTTTCTCGTCATTGGGGGGCTCGCAAGCGGTGGTCGTTGGCTGTACCTCAAGAGCGGCGTCTGGAATGCGTCCGAGAAGGTCGCCGAGTTGAAGGACCTGGCGCACCAACGCCAAGCTGCGTATCAAGCCGGTCGCCTCCAAACAAGAGAAAATCTGCGAGAAATTCAAGAACAACTTGAGTCTCTGGTAAAGAAATGGTCCGGGGACTTGGAAAACGCGGAGAAAGCCAACGGCAAAATTCGTGTCGTCGTCCAGGGCCCACAAACCGTCCAGGCTGGTGCCGAGAACACGTTCCAAATCGTGACCCAACCGGCTTCCCAACCAGCCCGCCAACCCGGACGCCTGGTTCGCCAGAACAGACGACTGAAACTCACGACGGAAGTCATTGACCCCCAAGCCAAGGACGCGGTCGTTTACAGCAAGGTCATGGCCTGCAACGTCGGCCAGCGTTGTCCCGTTTCGCTTCCGCCCGAGAAACTTCGACTCGAACCGGGACGAAATCTCTATCTGCGGGTGACGGCCAAGGACCCCGAAGGCAACGTCGAGACGGTCACTGAACAACTGCCGATCGTCGGCACGACCTACATGACCCATTTGACGACCGATAGGCCCCTTTACAAGCCAGGCGAAACGGTCCACTTCCGGTCCATGACGCTCGACCGGTTCGGCCTCAAGCCTCCGCAAGATCGTCTCGAAGTCAACGTCGAAATCCAAGGCCCTGGAATCGCCAAGCCGGTCCTCAAACGATTCCAGGGAACGGCACACGTAACGAGCGAAACTGCAACCAGCAAGAAAGCTGCGAAACGATCGACGCTCCTCAAGGGGCCGGATGGACGACCCATCCGCGGCATCAGTTCGGGCGATTGGACCATTCCTGCCGACGCCTCCGGCGGCGAATACACGATAGTCGTCTCGTCGCCGACGCAGAAATTCCCGACGCAGGTCAGAACGTTCCTGGTGCAGAAATATCGAATGCCGCGACTCAACAAGGAACTCGAGTTCAATGGCAAGAGCTACGGCCCAGGCGATACCGTTGGGTTCCGGGCGAAGGCTTCGTTCGTCGAGGGTGGAAAGTCGTTCGCAGGCAAGACCGCGATCATTTCGGTAAGCGTCGATGGTGTCCGTGTTCGTTTGAAGCGAACGAAATACACGACCAACGCCGAGGGGCGCGGCCCCGCTTGGGCAAACTCGCTCTTCGAG
>CAYYUU010001125.1:0-2743 GCA_964474955.1 uncultured Alcaligenaceae bacterium
ATATCCCGGTGTTTGCCGGAAAGAGTTACTACGGAAACATGGGTGCGGCCAGCGGCGTGACCGAGATGGCCACCAGTTTACTCTCGTTCGAACGCGGTGTCCTGCCCCGAACGTTGAACTACGAAGAAGCGGATCCGGAGTGCCCGGTTCCTGTGAATGCGAACGAACGAAAGGTCGAAAAACCACATTTTCTCAAGGTCGGATTCACCGACATGGGACAATGTGCGGCGATCGTTTGTCGGCGTTGGAATTAACGAGTGTTTGCCAAGAATCGTAGGACAGATTTGTAACCTGTCCAAGAAATCAATAGACCGGGTACAAACCTGTCCTACGAGTGATTTCTATCTCCAGAGAGACCCAGCAAGGCGACATTGACTTCCTGATTCCGAAATCTCAATCATCAACTCCCCTCTAACGACATATATATAGAACTCTCCCATGAGAAAACGCGTAGTTATCACCGGCATCGGAGCCATAACTCCCCTCGGACAATCCGTCGAGGAGTTATATGGATCACAGATCGAGGGTAAGAGTGGTGTTGGGCCGATCGAGTTGTTCGAGGCCAAGACGTTCCCGACCACGTTCGCCGCGCAAGTCAAGAACTATCGCCTTGAAGATCACATTTCCAATGCGGGGCACCTTGAGAACTCCGGCGTGAATACTCGATTTGCCCTTGGTGCCGCACGTCAGGCGATCGACGATGCGGGCGTCGCGATGAATGACTTCCCGGACCGAACTCGGTTCGGCATCTACACCGGTGCGGGCGAAGGTATTCAAGATTTCGAACACCTCGTCACGTTAATTGCTCGTGCCTACCAACCGGAAACTCGAAAGGTCGATATCCAGACTTTTGAAAGGGGTGGCCTGGCCGAATTCCATCCCGGTCGTGAGTACGAACAAGAACTCCATACGACGTCGGGCCATTTAGCGAATTACTTTGAACTCGACGGCCCCAACTATAACTGCTTGACGGCTTGCGCCGCGAGTAGCCAAGCCATCGGCGAAGCCGCAGAACTCATCCGATATGGTGATGCCAACATTATGTTGGCCGGTGGTTCGCATAGCATGATCCACCCGCTAGGCGTGACTGGTTTCAACTTGTTGACGGCCCTGTCGACTCGGAACGACGAGCCGACCAAAGCGTCGCGTCCTTTCGATGCCCTGCGAGACGGGTTCGTTCTCGGCGAGGGTGCGGGCATGTTGATTCTCGAAGAACTCGAACATGCCAAACGCCGTGGTGCGAAAATCTATGCCGAACTCACCGGGTACGGTTCTTCCGCCGACGCCTTCCGCTTGACCGACAGCCACCCCGACGGACGCGGCGCCATCGCTTGCATCGAAGGCGCTCTACGAGACGGCAGACTCTCTCCCGACCAGATTGGTTATATTAACGCCCACGGCACGAGCACTCAGGTCAACGACAAAGTCGAAACGCTCGCCATCAAGAAGGTCTTCGGCGATGGCGCTTATGAAGTCCCCGTCAGCAGTAGCAAGAGTATGCTCGGGCACCTCATCGCCGCAGCTGGTGCCGTGGAGCTAATCATATGCATCATGGCGCTTCAAAAGAATGTCCTTCCGCCAACGATTAATTACGAGCAACCGGACCCCGAACTCGATCTCGACTACATACCCAACCAAGCGCGGGAAAAACGAGTCGATCACATTTTGAGTAATAGCTTTGGTTTTGGTGGGCAGAATATCTCTCTCGTTGTGAGTCGATTCACCGACTAACTTGTTCCGGGAAAGTTGCTTTTCGCTCCGCGAAAAGTTCTTCCTCCGCAAAATACTCCCCCGCCCGAATAGTTTGTACATCCAGGAGTTGTTGTCGTGGCGACTGTAGCCATCATCGTTGGGTTATCCTTGCTCGGCGTGCTCCTCACAGGAGCAGCCGGGTTTTGGATATGGCTTTTTTACCACGTCAAACTGAAACTCTATCCCTACCTTCCGCGTATATTCGAGGAGAAGCCCCTTTTCATAATCCCGAGGGGCCAGCCTGTTGGGGACGCGGAAGAGGTACGATTTCGCTCCGACGATGGATTAGAACTCGTTGGCTGTTACTTCCGCAACCTGACGGAAACACGCAAAGGCGTGATTTTGTTCGGATTGGAGTTCGGGTCGAACCGTTGGGCGTGCGTACCCTATTGCCAATTCCTTCGGGAAGCTGGATATGACATATTCACGTTCGAGCCACGCTGTCAGGGCGATAGCGACAAAGATGAATTTTACGAGCCACTCCAGTGGGTGACGATGCGGGACGTGCGGGATATGAAGGCAGCTGTTGAATATTTGAAAAGTCGCAAAGATGGCGCCCCGAACGGCATCGGTCTTTTTGGGATCAGCAAGGGCGGGAGTGCAGGACTCGCCGTCGCTGCCGACGACCCATACATCCGCTGTTTTGTTACAGACGGTATATTCGCGACATATACGACAATGGTTCCGTATATGCGACGTTGGATTCAGATCTACAGTCCCGGACGGGGACGAATCTTGCAGAAGATTTTACCCAACTGGTACTATGGCATCTTCGCGAGGAAGGGTTTACAAGAGGTCGCGCGCAAGCGGAACGTTGTTTTCCCGTCCCTCGAACGAGCCTTGCCGAAACTCGATTCTCGCCCATGGTTAATGATTCACGGCGAGGCGGATAGTTATATTAAAGTCGATATGGCCCAGACTTTATTTGATCTCGCTCCCGGGCCGAAAGAAATGTGGCTCGTCGAAGGGGCTAAACATAATCAGTCACTCC
>CAYYUU010001126.1:0-2742 GCA_964474955.1 uncultured Alcaligenaceae bacterium
AGGTGGCTTTTGCTGCGAAGCAGCCGAAAGCCACCGGAGCGAACAAACAACACTGTGCGAAACCAGAAACACTGCTTCAGGCATTTTTGAACTCGTTGATTTAATCGCTATGCTCACTCTCACGCCCACGCCGCGTAGAGCGTCATGTCTTGCAGGTCCCGAACAAACCCGACTTCTTCGAGGAACTCTCGCCCTTCGCTACTGACAACCGGTTGTCCATTCCACTCCGACACCGTCATTTTGTGTTTCGCGAGCAGCCCACGATCACGTCGAACCAACTCCGGCAATTTCTTTACTGCGGCGGCTTTGTGTTCTCGGCTCGCACTGGGAAGGGCCGTGACCTTCTTACCTTGTTGCTCGATGAGAAGCACCGGCCTCCCGACAACAATCACGAGCCAATTCCCCGCACGCCGCAACAACGAACGTGTTCCCCCATCCAACAAAGGAATATCCAACGGCGCACCGCTCCCATACAAGTTGGCCGGATCTTGACTCTGCACCAGAACAGCCGGACCATGCGTCGACGGAGCAGCACATTCTTGGAGTTGCTCGACGGCCTCCGGAAACGCAAACTGGGCACCCGCCAAACCCTCCACGAAATACCCACGTCGGACCGTTCCCGCAAGTTCCATCCGGCTCAACACCTCATACAAGACGCGCCACTGCGGCATCCGAGAATCCAACTTCGCGAGGTCTCGCGTTGCCACGCCATACCGCCCGAGCAATATCTCCGCAAAGCAAATCGCCTGGCGTTCCATGTCTCGCGAGGCCCATGGAATCAACGACCACCTTCCTTCGGCAGGAGGTGTCGCACGCCGCGGACTGCGCCTCCGCAAAGATTGTCGCGTGTGGGCATCGGCTTGACTCTGAGGCTCGCCGGCACGGACAGGATCGAACCGATCATTCGTCACGAGTCCCGCCCGAACAAGCCTCCACAACCCGCGCCGCACAACGCTGGGAGTCTGTCCCGTGTGTTGCGCCAGGTCCACCACATACAACGCCCCACGTTGTTGGAGACACTGAAGGAGGGCTTCGGTGGACTCATCGAAACGGTGTTCATTCAAGTCCACAGGCGACGGCAATTCGCCGAACAACTCGCGCCGGACGAAAGCCAATTCGCCGACGTCCCTGTCCTTCGAACTGTGACAAAACCAGGCCCACTCAGCCCTTTGGAGGAGATCATCCAGCATCCGAGAGTTGTAGCTCGGCACGCGCGAAGGAAAGATGACCTCCTCCCACGACGATGCCGGAAGCGACAACGCTTGCAAAATTTCCAACGTGTCGATCAGTCCCTCTTCTCCCTGCTGCTGAGTCTCCGGATGGAGTCCCTGCCAGCGCAACACGAAGTCCGCAAACTGGTGTGCCGGAAGAGTCAGGACTTCTTTCCGCAAGACCCCCAACGAACTCCTCTGGACATGCTCGAGGTTGTCCGGTGTGGCCCATTGCACTGGTTCCTCATGGGACTTTGCCGAGACAGACACAAGCCGTCCTTGCTTCGTCCACGCATGCAGCGTCTTGGTGGCCCAGCTTTCGTCAAAGGGATACCGTTGCAACACCTCGTTGAGCCCGACGAGCGCGTGGGTGTTCAAGAACCTCACTAGGATCGTTTCGGCGGCGTTTGTCCGTTCATTGGGAGTCGCCTCGGTCAGACCAAACGCGGCGCCGTAAAGCGAGTCCTCCTCCGTCAGTATCCACCGCTCACCCTTGCTGGGAATACTCACCAAAGTCGCAACACCTTCCCCTTGTAGTTCTTCCAGAAACATGGCCATCGGACCTTCGAGTTCTTCGATGGCCAAGTCTCCGAGTCGCCGCAACCATTCGGCCATCTCGGGCTTGCTCCGAGGAGGTTGGCCGACACTCCGCAACCTTCGTTCGACCTGATTGATGGCCCTTGGATCTAGAAGATGTTCCTGTCCATCGGGCGAGAGCAACTGTTCCAACATCTGCTGGTCGAGCGACTGGTTGTTGGAAGAATCGGGCTCGGTCGAATCCGTCTCGTACATCTGCGAGGCCGTGAACGCAAACAACAATCCCGACGCAAAGGGTGAGTGAGCCTCAACCTGTCGCGTCACCACCTGGACATTTTCGTCCGCGATATCCTGGACAAGATCCTTGATCCGTGGGATGTCGAGGTAGTCGTTGAGACACTCTCGGAAGGTCTCGACGACAACCGGAAAATCTGGGTGCTTGCGTGCCACCTGGAGAAGGTCACGTCCCCGTAGTCGCTGCAACCAAAGGGGCGCTCGGCGACCTCCTTGACCCGACGGCAAGACCAACGACCTCGCAGCATTCTGCCGAAATCGCAAGGCAAACAAAGGACTATCGATCAACTCTTCGATGATCAGTTGTTGGACGTTCTCTGCCGTGATCCCCTGGAACAAATCCAACACAGACTCATCGGATTCGGTCAACCGAATCAACACCCCGTCGTTGTGATGCAGACACTTCGGGCGATACCCCAGACGATACCGCAACCGGTTCTCAAACGCATACCGCAACCCCAGGTGCAGCCGGTTCCCAAAAGGACTGAGCAACAGCACTTGCCAGTCGCCCAGTTGATCCCGACACGCCTCGACATAGATGACCTTGTCACTCGGAAGACACCCCGCCCGTTCGACCTGCTTCAGGACATGCCACCTGACATTCCACGCCGCATCCTGGCTCAAATGAAAATCTTTTTGCAACCACTGCTGACACCCTTCCTCCTCAAATCGTTGTTCCATCTCACGAAGGAACTCGCCG
>CAYYUU010001127.1:0-2741 GCA_964474955.1 uncultured Alcaligenaceae bacterium
CGGCTTCCAACTCGAATGGGTTGTCCAGATAAGGGTCGAACCCTCGCCCGGCCAACCACCAGCCACCCAAAACAGATGCCGGAATCAAAAAGATTCCCCAACTTTCGAATTGCCGAACGTGGACTCGTTCGTGACGTCGGCTTCGGTCCAGACATTCCTGATTCGGTAGCGCTTCAAGTTCGGATTCCAAAACACCATTCATACATTCGTTTCTTTCGCGTCACCGGCCCAAGCAAGATGTGTGGCGTCACTTCTGCAATCTGGCTCGTGCCTTCTTCGAGTTCATTTCATTTTCCTCATCCGGGTCCGGTGGCCCGAACATATTCATCACATCCCATGAGGAAACTTCCACGAACTGACACCCGGCCCGCCACTTGTCGCCACGCGGGCGGCAATAGCGGATGTCTACTTGCACCCACGGTGACTCTGGCTCGGCAGTCGTGGGGCGAAGGCGGAGTCGCAGACCGACATGGACTTGTTCGTTAAGGAGCAAACCGAGCCCGCCCAAAGAGCGGTCGAGGACCAATCCCGTGGCGACAACTTTCCGTGAGTCCGCCTCCACCAACAGGACCTCCTTCGGTTCCACGGAATACCTCGGATGGAGCCGTCGGTCGACATGATTCGATGCCTTGTTTTCTGTGTGGGAAGAATCCGAACGGAAATGCGCGGATGGCGGAATCGACTCCGGTGTCGCTTCCGACTCCGGCGTCGTTTCCGATGCATACCAGAAATATAGACGACCCAATAGGGTGATGACTCCCGCCGCAAGCAGACCCGCGGCAGGAACAAGCCAGGCGTCCCATCCAACCTGGGCGCGTAACGCCTCCGTGAGCATTGTTGACATCTGCAAGCTCTCTCCGAAGGAAATGTTCCCGGCCCCTTGTCGCCAGGGAAGGGAGTCAATTCTTTGAGGTGTCGGCGGGTTCGTGAGCGATGGGACGGGATCCACAACCAACAAGGGGATTGAGCCGACCGGTTGTTGCTGCAATAAGCCATTACAAGTCTAGTACACGATGACCGCCGAGGAGGAGATGTTCGAAGCCTTCCTTGAGATTTCACAATTTTGCCCCGGATGCAGGGCCAAGCGGTCCGCCTCGACACCTCCCTCCTTATTGGATTCGGCTTGACAGGTTGGTGGCCCCCGATATTATCCCTCCTCCACTGACGTAGACACTCACGCGGTGTTCCAACCCGCACGCCGCCGTCGGTTGACTCACTGCCGGATGGAATGGCCCCCTGGAACGGAGGAGAATACGTGGACAGATCACGGAATTGGGAATCCGGCAATGCTTGGGCTGTGCTTCCCAAACACAAAACGTCGCCTTGTCGTAATGCCGGAAAATACTGCTGGCTCGGCATCGCGCTGCTGTGCGGCGTGTTGAGCCTGGCCCAACACGCTTCGGCCCAATCGGTCCCTCGGGCTCCAAAATTCTACCTGAACAAGAACGACGTTACCCTCCCGATCATGCTCGACCCACGGGTCTCAAAAACGACTCGCGAGGTCCGGCTCTTCGTCAAGAATTCGGCAAAGGAATCCTGGAAGTTATACACCAGAGCGCACCCCGCCCAGAAGGCATTCTCGTTTCGAGCGCCTCACGACGGAGAATACTGGTTCGCCGTTTCGACGATCGACATGCAGGGACGGTCGAACGTGAAGGAGCCAAACAAACTCAAAACAGGGGCGATCGTCATCCTCGACACACAAGGGCCACGAGTCGAATTGGAACGATTGTCCGACAGCCCGGACGGAATCTGCATCCGCTGCACCGTCAAGGACGCCAATCCCGATCCGCTCAAAACGCGGGTGTCCTACCAAACCGCCGATCGCCGTTGGCGAGTTTTGGACGCCCCAATTGACGCGCCCGATACTTTTTGTATCCCGAAGGAAGCCAAGTTGACGGGCATGCTGCGTGTCGATGCGATGGACCGATGTGCCAACTCCACGCGAAGCGAAGTCCATCTCCAAGATTTGCAAAAACACAACGGGCTACCTCCGCAAGTCGCCCAGGACCAACCGGAGAAGCAACAAAATACCCCGGTCCCCAAAGAGATGCTCAGAGGACAGGTTCCTCAACTCCCCAAAGAAATTCCACAACGCAACATGTTCGGACCTCATTCGAACGATATTGGTCCGAAGTCCGGCCGCGCGAACGAGAATGACCCGGGGCTGCCGAAAATTCCTCCACCGATCGAGACGCAACCTGAAAAAACATCTTCTCAGTCCGGCGTGGGCGCGAAGTTCCCACCAATCAAGGAAGTCCAAAGACGAGTTGCCCAGAGAATCGAAAACCCTTCGACAGAACCTCGCCTGACGAACGACCGGAATGTCGACATTCAGTACGCCCTGCGGGAAGCCGGACCGACGCTTCGTAAGGTGGAAATTTGGGTCACGAAAGACGACGGACGAACGTGGAAGCGATTAGGTTTCGACGCCGACAGTCGCTCTCCCGCCGAAATCGTACTGCCGCAAGAAGGCCGTTACGGGTTTCGTTTAGTTGGCTACAACGCCGCGGGCAAAGGAGGAACTCCGCCTCCACGACCTGGCGATGCACCCGAACGAGTTGTCGAAGTCGACATGACTCCGCCTCAGGTCGCCATTACTTCCGTCACACCGATCCAAAGCACGCAAAGTGGTTTGATGCTGATTAGCTGGAAGGCGACTGATAAAAACTTGGGCAAGACACCGATCAGTCTCTACTACTCACCCAAGCGAAATGGGCCTTGGTCTACGAAGGTGAAGG
>CAYYUU010001128.1:0-2740 GCA_964474955.1 uncultured Alcaligenaceae bacterium
AAGAAAGTCATCGTGGTGCCCAAGAAATTGGTCAATATTGTGGTGGCGGGCTAGGAACGGGGAGTAAAGGAGTGTTGGCGTATGCAACGCGGACCAAAAGGCGACACTCCAAAACCCTGCCCGCTTCCGAGGAAGTTAATCATGTCCGACTTTGATACACAGCAAGTCGAAGAAGCCATTGCGAAACATAAAGACGTTCTCCTCGACCAACTCGAGAACGCCGTAGCCGAGAAACTGCGGAGCCTGACGCCGAAGGAATCGTTGTCGTTGCGTGTCTTGTTTGACACGCCGAAGGTGATCGCGCCCGCTGCGTCGAAAGAGTATGGTGGGGCGTTGTTGGCGTTCTTGCGAGAGAAAGAGTATCAAGGGGCGAAGGTCGATAGTGCCGTCACTCCGGTTGTTTTGGATGTGATCGAATCGCAGATCATTGCTTTCTACTCGTCCGAGTTGGTGACCGAGGCGATAATCGATGGGATTGTCTCGGAGGTGCAATCTGCGGCCGATGCGGGAGGGGCAGTCCGGTCCGGAATTCAGGAAAATATGGATTGGCTTCGCCATGAGTATTCGACACTGTCCGTGGATACAAGTTACTCGATGAGCGGAATTCTCATTGATACTTCGGTGGCCCAAATCAAGACGTTTCTCGCTTCGTCGACGGGAAAGGCTCTCATCGCCGGGATCAGCAAAGCCATGGCCACGACGGCGGGCAAGATTGCGTTGAAGAAAATTCTGACCGTTGTGGTGCAAAAAGTCATGGCATCCGCCGCGATCAAGACGGCCATCGTGGCGATCATCAAGAAGGTCGGGATTGCGGTGTTGATCAAAACGGCCATCGGCAAAGCGTTTATTGCGTTGCTCGCGGTCGTGGGGATTGCTCACGTTCCGGCAGTGTGGATTCTTCTGCCGTTGATCG
Source organism: uncultured Alcaligenaceae bacterium (assembly GCA_964474955.1). Classification (GTDB taxonomy): domain Bacteria; phylum Planctomycetota; class Planctomycetia; order Gemmatales; family Gemmataceae; genus CAYRFQ01. The sequence continues at coordinate 914 of CAYYUU010001128.1, forward strand.
TGGGCTTTCTCGCGTACGAATATTTCCAGTTTCCAGAAAAGCTTGCGAAGAAATTGCCGAAAGAAATTCGGGCGGCTGTGGATGAAAAATTTGGGGAACTGAATGAGAAAATCTCGAACGCTGCGACCAAGGCGATTTTTGATGTGCTGGCGAATGAGATGACGAAGGCGCGGAAGGGGTAGGGAACTGGGAACAGGGTGGGCCTTCGCCGCGATGTTGCTTGCCCCACCCGACGAACGTACAACACTCTCGCTGTCAACGATACCCCCTTCAAATCTCCTGGCTATCTCCAGTTATTTTTTGGTGTGGCCGTCGGCACTGGAATCGAATTGGGAAGGCATTCCTTCAATTCGTTGGACAACAGAATCAATGTGATCTACCAATCTATGCCATTGCTGCCTCGGGTAAGAACTCTTGCTTTTGCGTTGGAGCGATTGGCCTTTTTGTTTCAAAATACGAAGAACGGGCAACGCCTTCTTTGCTTTTGGACCGTAGCTTCCCAACGCTGCAACTAAGCTCTCGAAGACGAGGCACCTGTACTCAAGCCCGACGACACCGTATTCCTGGAGAATTTCCATCAGAACAGGAACCATCACTTTCGCAGGCCCTTTGATCCTGGCGATTAAGCGGATTGCTCCGCGATTGTACTCCCACAGATTCTTCGGGGCCCCCTTGAGCTTCTCTGTTTTCCACACTTTGAGCAAGACTTTGAGCAAATCGTCTGGTTTTGTAACTCCAACACTCTGGACGATCCGAAGACGAAAAGCCACTGCATCGTCGAACGCCTCGCTGTATCCCGCCTTCCTCAAATCCACCGCAACGTTATAAACGAATTGGTCTTTTAACTTTTTCGAATCGAGCGACTTCGGCAGTGAACTCTCCAGTGCTTTGGGACTCACGCGCTTGAGTAACCGAATCGCCACCGACTGTATATCCCGGTTTTTGTGCACTGCGAGTTTGGCAAGGGTCGGGATGTCCTTCTCTGAAATCGCAATGTGATAATGCCGATCCATCGACCACACAACAGCACGGGTAGTCGGATGCGACACATTGGCGAGAAGTGTTGGCGTGGCTGCACTTCCCATTTGTTTGAGTGCAGCAAAGCAAGCCTCAACGACGGTGTATGCTTGATTTGTGCTGATGTAATCCTCTGCATTGTCAGGTGATTTCTTCCGACACTCCCACAAGATTCCCAAAATCACTTCCGTGGCTTCCTTGGCGTAACCTGCAGTTCCAAAAGTTCCCAAAGCTTCCATCGCCGCGGCTCGACGTTCGGGTTTCAATTCTATGCGAACATATTTGGCCCACTCTTCGAACGATTTCCCGTCGTACCGCAGGTCTTCTCGCTTCGGCGCGGGCCATAGTCTTGCATCTGCTTTCTCATCTTTGTCCGAACCGAGTGCATCGCCGCACGTAATGACCAACAACGAAGCACCCAGGAGAAATGCACTGATTCCCTTCATAGTTCCGCTCCCTTGCGTTTGGAAATGTCGAATCCGTGGCAGTTATGGAACCACGCGATGATGTTTTGGGCAAGAGGAGTTACTGAGGACTGTGTTGATTAATAAGCAGGCCCACGGGGAACGCGAAAGAAATGCGTGTCCGTTTTTTATATACCTTTTCCTCGCAAACGGAGTGAGGGGCATTGGACAAGCTCCTCAAGAAATCAGACAGGCATTGCTCTGTGTCGAAAAAACGCGATTTTTACAAATCCCATGATCCTCTCGACTAAGAATAAAATAGCTACCTACGTTCTCTACGATGATCCAGCGAATCGATCATCTCATTTTTGAGGGAGGAATGATGAAACGTTCAATCGTGTCCGTT
>CAYYUU010001129.1:0-2737 GCA_964474955.1 uncultured Alcaligenaceae bacterium
ATCCCGAAGATAAGTCTTCCACCCGCACTTGTCGTATCGATGATGCCATCGCTTAGAGCGGTTCACGCTTGGGTTGGGCACAGAGGTATCATGACAGTAGAGAGGTCCGGCTCCCCACTTTTTGGAGGTCTGCCATGAAACCTTACTCTGTTGATCTGCGTCAACGCGTCGTCGAAGCGGCCCAAGCCGCAAAAGGCTCGATTCGCCAAATCGCCACTTGGTTCTGTGTTGGCAAATCGACTCTCACTCGGTGGCTCGGCCAATACCGAACCACAGGCTCAATCCAGCCCAAGCCCCACGCTGGCGGACAGCCTCCAGCCCTCGATCCCAAAGCCTTGGACCGCTTGAAAGAACTGCTCCGAAAACAGCCCGATGCCACGTTGGAAGAACTGCGAACTCAAGGTGGCTTCGAGTGCAGCCTCATGGCCCTCTGGTGAGCCATCAAGAAATTGGGCATCTCGCGCAAGAACAAGACGTTGCGGGCCTCCGAGCAAGACAAGGAACAAGTGAAACGCAACAGGCAACAATTCCAAAAAGACATCGCGGCGGTGCCCCTGAACAAACGCATTTACGTCGATGAAACCGATGCGGCGACGAACATGGCGAGAATCTATGGCCGTGCTGCGATAGGCCAAAGAGTTTACGACAAGGCTCCAGCGGGCTACAAGAACATCACAACGATTTGTGGCCTTCGGCTTTCTGGCGTGGTGGCCTCTCTGGCGTTCGAAGGAGGCACCGACCAACAAGCCTTTCGAACGTTCGTGAAAGAGTGTCTTGTGCCTGTGATACAACAAGGCGATGTCATCATTTGGGACAACTTGAACGTTCATGAAGACGAGAAAGTCCTCCAATGGATCCAACAAGCTGGTGCTCGTGTGTTGCCCTTGCCGCCGTACTCTCCGGATTTCAACCCGATTGAAGAGATGTTCAGTAAGGTCAAAGGGATCTTGCGAAAGTTGGCCAAACGGACCATCGAGACACTCTACGAAGGATTCGCCCAAGCTCTGCGGTGTGTCACACTCCAAAATATTGTCGGATGGTTTCAACATCGGGGACTGTGCCCAAACCAAACGTGAATCGCTCTAATGTCGTCAGCGGGGAAAACGTCAACACGAAATGCCGGAATTTTCCAAACCGACCAGAAGACGCTACCAAGAAAACAACATCCTCCGGGATTCTTGCCCCGAAACAATTTCCGGATTCCGGTGTTATTAAGAATAAGCGAAATCATAACCCTTCTTCCACGCTCGGCAGTCGCCCAATCACTTTCTCTTCCCTATCCGAAAGGAAACCAAATATGCGTTTTGGAGTCGCAGTAATTATCAACCTGTTGGCCGTAGCGGTGGCGTTCGGACAATCTGGCTCCAGGCTGCAGAAAGCTTTCCAACGTGTCGACGAAAACGGCGATGGAAAACTCTCACCGAAAGAAGTGAATCGTTTTTCGAAGCTCAAGACCCGCATGAAAGGGGCCGACAAGAACGGCGACGGATCGATTTCGTTCGCCGAATTCCGCTCGCAAATAATTCGAACGCTCAAAACGCCTGCGCCTCAAACCGGCAAACTCGGGGCTGGCAATCATCTGCGTGTAGTCCGCGTGGGGAAGTTGGAGCGTCGCTACCAGGTGTACGTCCCTCGGAAGTACAACGCGAAGCGATCCACTCCCGTGATCGTGGCATTCCACGGCGGTGGTGGCAATCCTCAAAGTATGATGCTCCTGAGCGGTTTGAACAAGAAAGCCGAAGAGGCTGGATTTATCGTCGTCTATCCTTATGGGAGTGGTCTGAACAAAAATCGGTCCCTCACCTTCAACGCAGGCAACTGCTGCGGCTATGCCAGGCGAAAGAGGATCGACGACGTTGGATTTGTCCGGGCGTTGCTCGACGACCTGGCGAAAGCCGTGAATGTCGACGGGGATCGTGTGTTCGCAACGGGCATATCCAACGGTGCCATCATGGCCTATCTCGTGGCATCCAAACTGTCCGACCGAATTGCTGCTGTTGCTCCCGTGGGTGGCCCGATGGGAACGGACACCTGCAATCCAAAGCGACCGGTTTCGGTCATACACTTCCACGGGACGGACGACCAACTTGCTCCATTTAAGGGAGGTCGCGGCAAGGGGACTTCCAAGGTGCCTGCGTTCCTTCGGCCCAAGTTTTACTCGGTCGAGCACTCCATTCAAAACTGGGTCAAAGCCAACGGCTGCGACAAAACACCAAAAGTGGTTGCGTTGCCGGACAAGGCCAAAGATGGCATGACGGTCACCCAAAAAACTTGGGGCAACGGGAAGGAAGGGAGCGAAGTTGTCCTGATCGAGATCAAAGGCGGCGGCCACACTTGGCCGGGGCAGAAGGCGCTCAAGGCATTCCTGGGAAAGTCCACGATGGACATTTCGGCCAACGACATGATGTGGGAGTTCTTCCAGAAACACCCTCGCAACCGGGCACTCAAAACTCCAACAAGGAAATCGCAATGAGGTACGTTTTCTACTCGGCATTTATCATTTGCTTGGCGGTTAACCTGACGATGGTCCACTCCGCACATGGCGAGGATGGCTACGGCTTGAAGCCGGGCCGGTATCCCGTTGGTGTTGTCGAGTCGCTGTCTCTACACGATGCCAAACGAAAGAAGGATCTCGTTGTTCGCATTCATTACCCCAAAGGCAAAGGTCCCTTTCCCGTCATCATTTTCTCTCACGGTTTTGGAGCCGGGAAGGATGCGTTCGCGACGATTGGAAAGC
>CAYYUU010001130.1:0-2736 GCA_964474955.1 uncultured Alcaligenaceae bacterium
GACCCGATGTCCATGTGCTCGTAGCCCGTGGGGTGGAAGATTCGATGGTCGTACTGCCCTTGAAGTCGAATCTGACCAACCACGTAGATGTCATCGGCGACCGCATAAACGGCCTTCGACGAATCGTGCGAGTAGATTGCCACGTAGCCGCCGTCCTCGCCGGTGTATTGGTTGACGGTCGGAAGGATTCGCTCTTCGAACCCTTCGGTCGGATGGTTCACGACCATGCGAGTGTGCGGATCCACGTATACTAGGAACTCTTCGGGCAACCAGTGGGGAACCGTTTGAGTGGTGGCCTCTGTTTGTTCCAATACGGCGGTTGCCGAATTGGCTTCGCGTGTCTGAGCTGCTTCAAACATTTGCGGTTCTGGTGCCGCTTCGTCCCACGCCTGCATTTGTTGGCCGTTCGTTTGGAATTGCCGTTCGAATTGTTCGAACTTCGCATTCCATTCCTGCAGAGTCATGTCGAGACGATCATTGAGCCACGAGGAAGACTGCAGCACAGTCTCTTTGACCTCGTCGAGGTGGCCATGGACTTTGTGAACGTCGTCGAGTTTGACCGGGTTCATATCGTGAACGAGCCGCCGCAGTTCGGCCACCTCATTGCGAAGTTGAGATACGTCTTCCGAGGAACCGGTTTGGGGCACGGCGTGGAGAAGGGCTTGTTTGACTTCGTCCAGATGGGCGTGGACTTTGTGGATGTCGTCGAGTTTGGCAGGCGTCAGCCCGTGAACGGCCTGGTTCAGCTCTTCGAAATTCGCGCGGAACTGCTCCAGTTCGGTCAACGAACTGGCAGGCAAAGAAACCTCGGCCAAACGATCCTGGAACGTCCGGAACTCTCCATTAAGTTCCTGGACCTGAGAGCCCACCGGCTGGAGTTCGCCAACGACCCCGCGCAATTCGGCGATGTCCTGGGAAATGCGGTCCCATTGTGTGCTCGCCGTATTTTCTTGGAGAGCCTGAGTGGTTTGCTGAATTTCTTCGACGACTCGCAGAATTTTCTGGAGGTCCAGAGGAGTCGACGCGGTTTGGGATTTCGCAGAGTTGGCGAGGGCTTCTTCGATCTTCTCGACCAACGCCAGTTTCTGCATTTTCACGACTTCATTTTTTTGGAGCGTTTGCAACGTCCCGTCTGTTTGGTTGACCACGCCAAGGAAGCGGACCAACACGGCAAGATTCGCCAACGCCAAGACCAACACGACGACCAACAGAAAGGTAACCATAGAACCAATCCTCCGGAACTACGCCAGGCGATACTCAGCTCCCGCTGGGTGCGGTTTCCGTGGGCGTCCGCTGCCTGCTCCCGTGGGAAGGGCGAAAGTCACTCCTTGTCTTCTGGTCGTTTTCGCTCCGACAGGTCGTCACGAAAACTCCCGGCCGTCGGCGTTTCTTTGGCCGGTGGAGCTTGCTTTGCCTTCCACACTTTTTCAGCGATGGAGAGCTGTTCCCGATAATACTTTTTGATGTCCTCGGTTTTGGGTACGTGGCCTTTGTGGACGGCGCTGTAGTAGTAGCAAAAAGCCTTCCCAAGGGCGAACGTGGCTGCTCCCGCGAAGGCAGCCCCCACGACCGAACCGCCTCCGGGAATGAACTTGGCAACTTGGCGAACGGCTTGGCGCGCGAGTATCCCGAGCCCGAGGCTTCCGGCCAATTCGAGGAACCGTTCTCCAGTGAGTTCCTGCCCGTAAAATCTGGCCAGGTGGTAGACCATGCGGGCCTGGATGCCGGGAACCAAGAGCAAATCGACTCCCGGAATGGGGATCGCGCCTGCTGTTGCCGCCATGCTGCTGTAGGCAAGAATATGAGGTAAGGCGGCTTGCGCGTAGAGGTCCGACAATTCTCCCGTGACTTCTTCCAAAGTAATGAACGTTTGGCGGTAGGCGTTGGGCAAAGAATCCAACAAAACTTTCTTCAGCTGCTCGCCGCCGTAGTTGGGATCTTCATAGCCTTCGTCTTCCTGGGTTAGGTCGATGGGGATGAGGTGGTCGTACAACCCGGCAAACCGTTTCCGCTGTTCCTCGATCAATTGTCGAATGTTGCCCGGCGGATTCACCAACTCCACGCCTTCGGGTTGAGGTGTGTCGGGAGTCCAGCGGACCGATTCATGGGGTTGGATGTGTTGCTGTTGTGGGTAAGCTTCGTGCAAACACGTGAGCACAAGGACGACCGGTCGCGTGGGTCGGGCGTCGCGAATTTCTTGCAAATTGGCGATCAGATTTTCCAGCGCCATGTCCGTCACTTTCACCGTGACGATCACGACATGGGCGAGCGAATCATACCGTTCGAGGTCTTCCTTCGCGTCGTACCCGGCCTCGTCGACGCCCCGAGTGTCGAGGAACGTCAACAGCGGCGCTTCCGGAGTCGGAAACTCGTATCGTGTCGAAAACTTGGTGCAAGCCTGAAAACCTTGCCCGATCTCGGCGTCTTCGGCTCCGGTCAGAAATCGGACGTTCGACGACTTGCCGCTTTGTGTTTTTCCGAACAGCCAGAAGACCGGAACGGGCGTTCGGCTCTTCAGTTCTTCGAGGTGTTTTTGGATATCTACTTCCGAGGCTTCTGCCCCGAACCATTTTTTGATTGTGCTGAGCATGACCGGATTCTCCCATCCGAAAAGCGTAACTGAGCCTGTGATATTCTACTCATTTAACGGACGCGATGTGTGGAAAACATCGCTGGGAGAAAACATGGTGGGCCGTCGCTGTGTTGTCTTTCGGCTCCGGAGTCGCACTGCTGCTT
>CAYYUU010001131.1:0-2732 GCA_964474955.1 uncultured Alcaligenaceae bacterium
TCTGGGCGCCCATGTTTTCATAATTTTCTTCCAACTCGATTTCCTTGGCGACGGTGACGCCGTCTTTCGTGACGGTCGGCGAGCCGAAGCTCTTTTGCAGGATAACGTTTCGGCCTTTCGGACCGAGGGTCACCTTCACGGCGCGGGCCAACTTGCTAACGCCTCGGCGAAGGGCGTCACGAGCCTCTTGATCAAACGCAATTTGCTTGGCGGTCATGATACCTCCTACGTGTCATATTTGGTTGTTTCGTTAAGGTTCTTGTTTGGCAGTTATTCGATCACGGCGAGGATGTCATCTTCTCGCATCAAAAGCACGGGTTGGTCACTCCCGGCTTGCTTGACTTCGTCACCGGCCCAGACGGTGAAGAGGACAGTGTCGCCGACCTTCACTTGCAATTCTTTCCGAGAGCCGTCTTTGAGCATCTTTCCGTTGCCGACGGCAAGCACTTTGCCTCGTTGTGGTTTGTCTTTCGCGCTCTCGGGCAGAAAAATACCGCCAGCGGTTTTTTCTTCAGCTTGTTCTCGTTGGACGACAACTCGGTCTGCGAGTGGTTTTATGTTCATCTCATCCTCCTGTGCAACAACGTTCCGGTCGCCCGTTGGTGTGTGAATTTCCTGTGTGTCTGAGAGCCTCACAACGAAAGCAATTGGCATGCCAGAATGAATGGGAAACATAACCCATTGAAATCATTCGACTTGGAGAATTCACAAAGGATGACTGCGAACTAATTTGCCAGGAATACTGCCATGTTGGCACGTTCGAGAAAGGTTCCGAGGGGATTGACTGCCATTCCGACAGGAAAGGAAGGCAGAAGGCAGAAGGAATAACTGGGGGGGTACTTCCTTCTGCCTTTCCTGTTCCATTCTTCTGTTTTCCTTCTATCCCCACTCGTCCCAGAACATGCTGTGAAGAATCATGACCACACCGCCCAGGCTCGCGGCGACGTAAAAGAAAAAGGCGACCCATTTGTAGGTGTCGCCTGGGAGGTGCAGGACCAACGACGCGCCGACGATCAAAGCAGCGAGGATCAAGCCGACTCCAACTCGGTTGCCGATCTTCTCCATTCCGGCGATTAATTTTTTCTGTTCGGAAAGTTGGAACTCGACCGAAAGCTGGTTCGTGGCGACCATTTCGGAGATTCGGTTGAGCCGATACGGAAGGGCTTCGGCTAGCTCGGCAGACTCAAGAAAGGCCCGGAACGCTCTTTGAGGCGAAAACATTCCGCGCATCTGGTGCATCATCACGTTGGAGGAGAACTTGCGCATCTCCTTACTGGGGACGAACTCGGGGGCCAACTTCATGACGAGTTGATCCAGGTTCAAGAGGGTCTTTCCGAGGGTGATGAACTCGCTCGGCAGGACGAGGTTGTTGACGCCAGCGATGGCTTGCAGTTCGAACATCATGCGGCCAAGCTGCATCTGCCCGAACGATTGGTCGGCGTTGTCTTCGACGAGTTGGGCCACTGCCGTTCGAAATTGGTAGGCGTCGTAATCCTTCTCGATGTGGCCGATCGTCTCGCACACGATGGCGACGTCCCGTCCGCGTTTCTCGTTGAGCGAAAGGACGAGCTTGACGAGTTCTCGCTGGACGTTGCTCGGGACTCGGACGACTGACCCGCAATCGAGAAACGCGAGTTGCCCCTCTGGGGTGAGGAAATTGTTGCCGGGATGCGGGGCGGCATGAATAAAGCCATCGATCAGGGTTTGCTAGAGGAAGCACCGGAACAAGAGCCGGGCGAGCCCTAATCGATCGCATCCGACCAGATCGATCTCTGTCAGGGTGGTGATTTTTCTGCCGTCGACGTACTCCATCGTCAGCACACGGTCGGTTGTCAGCCCCGAGACCATTCTCGGAACGCGCACGAGTTTAAAGCCCTTGAGGTTCTTGCGTAACCGACGCGCGTTGCTGGCCTCCGCCGTATACATCGTTTCCTTTTCCAGCGACCGCTGGAGTGCGTGAACCATGATGGAGAATCGGTATTTGTGGCCGATGGCGGTGTGGTGATCGACCAAATCAGCGACTTCGTTGAGAAACCGGAGGTCGGTGCGAATCTGATCTCGGATGCCAGGTCGTTGTACTTTCACGACCACAGCGGTTCCGGTGGGGAGCTTCGCGCGGTGAACTTGCCCGATCGATCCCGAAGCCAGCGGTTCCCAATGGAACTCGCTGTAAATCTCTTCGGTTGGACGGCCCAGTTCGCTTTCGATGACTTCCCGGACTGTCTCTGCCGACAGCGGTTCGACCTGGTCTTGTAACCGCGACAAGGCATGGATGTATTCCGCCGGAAGCATGTCCGTGCGAGTCGACATGAGTTGGCCGAACTTCACGAACGTAGCCCCGAGACGTTCCAGGTCGCGCGTCAGGTGGTCGGCCTGGACTTCTTCGACGGAAGTCTCCGGCTCGCCGGCAAGAAATAATTTGTTCAAGCCAATCGTCCGAACGAGTTCGCGCTGTTTGTGTTTCCACAGTAACCAGGCCAGCTCGCGATATCTCGCAATGTTCTTGAATTCCAGGTTGATCATGGACTCACTTCCGTTGGTCGGTCTTGCCTAACAGCGCATCGATATCCCAACACCCTCGAACGTGCAGACCACCAGATCGACAGTGCTCGAGCACTTCGGACGAGTCGCATCCGGCTTCTTCGAGAGCATCCGCAAGAATTGGTAAGTCTTCGAATTTCTTGTCCTGGTAAATTGCGTTGGCGATGGCGACTACTGAAGATGTTTTCCAA
>CAYYUU010001132.1:0-2723 GCA_964474955.1 uncultured Alcaligenaceae bacterium
ATGCAGGAGGTTCGCCTGCTCGCGTTGAGCGAGTTTATGATCGAGGGGGCCGTGAAGCCCGACTGCGGTGGGATTTGGGTACGCAATCGATTGGTGGCCGACATCGGAGTGGCCGTTCGCAACTGGGTGAGCTACTACGGGGCCGTGCTCAACATCAATCCGACGTTGGACCAATTCAAGCAAGTCCGCTGTGGTGGTCCCGACGAAGAACCCATGACGAGTATCGAACGAGAACGGCACGGGCCATTGAGTCCGCCGCTCGTCCGCCAAAAAATCATGGAGCATTTCCTGGATCAGTTTGGGTTTACGCGAATGTCGCTCTTCACGGACCATCCCCTGTTACGCCGTGTGTCCTGATTTTTGCCGATCGGAAACTTCGGTTCGGTAGAAAATCTTTGGAGAGGCTGATTCGAATGCTTTCGCTTCCCGTGCTTGGTAATAGCACCCCCAACGATCGTGGGGCCGAAAAACCGACCCCCGAAATTTTGCAGAACACGAACCACAAACGTCTTCCGTCCTGGCTCAAACGCCCATTGCCGCAGGGCAACGAAAATTTCTTTACGCAAGGGCTCCTTCGGGAACTGCAACTCGAGACCGTTTGCGAAAGTGCCCGGTGTCCGAACCGTCCGGAATGTTATGCTCGCCGGACCGCGACGTTCATGATCATGGGTAACGTTTGCACACGCCCGTGTGGCTTTTGCTCGGTGCCCAAAGGAACGCCTTTTGACTTGGAGTCCGACGAGCCCGAACGTGTCGCGGAGGCGGCCGCTCGTCTCGGCCTTAAACACGTGGTCATTACGTCCGTGACGCGAGACGACTTACCCGATGGCGGGGCGGAGCACTTTTATCGCTGCGTGCAGGCCGTCCGGGACAAGACGGGAGCCGCCGTCGAGGTGTTGACTCCTGACTTTCTGGGCAACACCGCCGCCATCGACCGCGTCATCGAAGCCAACCCGGAAGTGTTCAACCACAACACCGAGACCGTGCCGCGATTCTACAAGAAAGTCCGCGGGCGGGCCGACTACCAACGAACGCTCGATTTACTCGACCGCGTCAAGCAGCAGGCTCCTGACATCGTCACGAAGAGTGGGCTGATGCTCGGGCTCGGCGAAACACGAGAGGAACTGCTCGAAACACTCGCCGACCTTCGTAGGGTCCGATGCGATACCCTGACGTTGGGCCAGTATTTGACGCCGACGCTCAAACACGTGCCGGTCGCTCGGTTCTTGCCCCCCGAAGAGTTTGACGAGCTGGCGGAATTGGCTCGGAAAATGGGATTCGCTCACGTAGCCTCCGGGCCCTTCGTTCGATCCAGCTATCATGCCGATGAAATGGTAGATGCCAAGTCTGCGGATCGGTCGGGCTCCGACAGGTCGGAGTGAAACCTCGCATGTTCGCCCAGATTCGGCTCCCTGAACTCAATGTATCGTCGGTCGTCTTGAGCGTATGGTATGCCCAAGTTGGCGATGCCGTTTACGAAGGCGACCGCGTTGTGGAGGTGTTGGTCGGCAGCGCGACGTTCGATGTTCCTTCGCCAACAACCGGAACGTTGATTGAACAGAAATCGTGGGCCGGAGATACGCTTGTCGCCGGGCAGATTCTTGGGACGATCGAAATTGCGAAGGAAGTTGAGAGTTGACGGTTGAGAGTAAGACAAGATTCTCACGCCAAGACGCTAAGGTGCGAAAGAAAACGAGAGGTTTGTGGTGCGTCTTCTGAGCTGGCCATTCTGGCACGCCTACGTTGACTTTGGCCTGGGGCCAAGAGACAAAAACCACTACAAAACCCTCAATTCTCAATACTCAACTTTCAACTCTTAACCCATATTGGGCTATACGTGGGCACAAATGGTTTTTTCCTAACGCTGGACGGGCTCGACGGCACGGGCAAATCGACCCAGTGTGACCTTCTCGCCAAATGGCTTCGGGAGCAAGGTCACGCCGTGACTCGGTGTGCCGATCCTGGCAGCACCTCGATTGGAAAGCAAATTCGAGAACTCGTTCTGCACAGTCGGGAACAAATGTCGCTCGCCTGCGAAATGTTTCTTTTCATGGCAAGCCGCGCCCAGCTGACTTCCGAAATCATCGAACCGGCTCTCGCCCAAGGTCGCGTCGTCATCTCTGACCGCTATCAACTTGCAAACGTCGTTTATCAGGGTCATGCGGGTGGGTTGTCTCCGGACATACTTTGGTCGATTGGGCGAACGGCGACGAATGACTTGAGTCCGGATCTGACGATCGTTCTAGATCTTCCGGTAAATGTTGCCGTGTCGAGGCGTGAAGGAGTTGGGGATCGGTTGGAGGGGCGGGCTTTGGAATTTCACGACCGAGTCCGGGCTGGTTTTTTACAAGAAGCCGAGCGGTGTCCCGAACGAATCCAAGTCGTCGACGCTTCCGGCGGTGTTGAAGAGGTCCAACAAAATATTCGAGAGATCGTCGGGCGGCAAATCGAACAACACTTTTACACTCCGCCCCAGTCGTAATGATTTTTGAAGACCAAACTCGGTAATGATCAAGGACGTAAAGGTCGGGCGAGTTTTCCCTGCCCGGCCAACCCAACGTATCGCAACAAGGCTTGCGAACCATGACCAAACTGATCGAGGAACTGACGCACTCGATCCCGAAGACCCACCCATACGCCCGAGAGACTGTAGTGGGCCAACGATTCAATACTGGCGCGGATCGTGCGAAGCGTCCAGCGAGACGGTTTGGGGCCGTTGGGAT
>CAYYUU010001133.1:0-2723 GCA_964474955.1 uncultured Alcaligenaceae bacterium
CATTCAGTACATTCATGGTCCCGTCCACAACTATCTCGGTTTCCCGTCGGGAGAGCCGGAACTCGAACTTGCAACGATGGCCCACGAGGGCTTGAAGGCGAAAGTCCGAACGGCCCTCCAACAAGCCCGGTTGTCGAACGAGATTGTTTCGGTCCTGGCCCCAAGGGTGCCGAGAAACGGCGACGTCCTGGCCGTCCGGATACGTGTCCAACCTCTTCCGTCTGGGCGGGGTCGAGAGGCCTTGCACCTCGTTAGCTTTTATGACGAACAAACCGTGAAGGCTCCATTGAGCCCGCCAGAGAGTTCTCGCGAGAAAGACGAAAACGACCCTAATCGCCAATTGGCTCTCGAACTCCAGGCCACCCGAGAAGATCTCCAGAGCACTATCGAGGAACTCGAAAGTGCCAACGAGGAACTCAAGGCATCGAACGAAGAAGTCATGTCGATGAACGAGGAACTCCAGTCGACGAACGAAGAACTCGAGACGTCGCGGGAAGAACTCCAATCGCTCAACGAGGAATTGAGTACCGTCAACAACCAACTCCACGACAAAGTCAGGGAACTGGAAACCACGACAAACGACTTGACGAATTTCCTGGCCAGCACCGACATGGCCACCCTCTTTCTCGATAGCGACTTGCGAATCCGACGGTTCACGCCGGCCACCGTGCGGCTCATGAGTCTCATTCCCGCGGACGTCGGTCGGCCCATCAGCGACCTGGCTCCACGCGTCAACGACCCCGACCTGGTCACAGACGCCAAGGAGGTCCTCCATCGGCTCTCGCCGATCGAAAAGGAAGTACAAAACGGTGGAGACCATTGGTACGTTCGCCGGATCACTCCCTTTCGGACCGCCGACAACAAGATCGAAGGGGTCGTCGTGACGTTCTCCGACGTGACCAACCTGAAAATGGCTTCGAAGCAGCTGGAATTTCGCGAACGACAGCAAGCCGTCGTCGCCCAACTTGGGCGACTCGGCCTGTCCGGAATGGACCTGCAATCTCTCTTCGACCGAGCGGTCCACGACCTAGCCGGCACCCTCGACGTCGATTTTTGCAAGATCCTGCAGATGCAACCCAACAAGAAAGAAATGTTGTTGGTGGCCGGCGTTGGGTGGAACGAAGGCATCGTGGGGCGTGCCCGAGTTCCCGTGGGGATCGAATCCCAGGGCGGATACACGCTCCAGACGTCGGGGCCAATCATCGTCAAAGATCTCCGCAAGGATAAACGGTTCAGCGGACCAAAGATTCTCGTCGACCACGGCGTCGTCAGCGGCATGAGCGTCATCGTCGGCCCGGAGGAAAGTCCGTGGGGGGTGGTCGGGGTCCATGCCCGCCGGGAGATCGAGTTCACGATCGACGATGCGAACTTCGTGTCGTCCGTGGCCAACGTCTTGTGGGAGGCCATTCGCCGTCGCGCCATCGAGGACGAACTCCGCGACACCGAAGCCCGGACGGCGGCCTTCTTGAACAACAGCGCCGTCGTCGGGTGGATGAAGGACGACCAGGGACGGCACGTTTACCTGAGTAAAAACTACGAGCAGAATTTCAACGTCAAGTTGGAGGATTGGCTGGGCAAGACGGACTTCGAAGTGTGGCCCCGCGAAATTGCCTTGCAGTTCCAGGAGAACGACAAGCGTGTGCTCGAGTCGGACGAATCGATCGAGGTGATCGAGGAGGCCTACTACCCCGACGGCTCCCTTGCCTATTTCTTGAACTCCAAGTTTGCGTTCACGGACTCCGCCGGGAACCGATACGTGGGCGGTTTGGGCGTCGACATTACGGACCGCATAGAGGCCGAGCGTGCTCTGGAAGAAAGCCGCGAACGACTCCGCCTGGCGGCCCGGATGGCCGGGTTCGGCACCTACTACGGAGACGCCGGGACGGGCGAAGTCACCTGGTCCCCCGAACTCAAGGCCATCTTTGGGATCGACCCCGAGGCCGACGTCACCATCACAGTCGGCCAGGTCCCCGACTTCATCCACCCCGAAGACCGGGAACGGGTGGCCGAAAAAGTCAAAGCGAGTCTCGATCCGTCGGGGCAAGGCGAGTTCAGGGACGAACACCGGATCGTCCGCCCCGACGGGGAAATCCGTTGGCTCCTGATGCAAGGCCGGACGATCTTCCGGGGACAAGGAACTCAGCGCCGGGCCGTTCGGACGGCGGGTGTCGGCCTCGACATCACCAAGAGGCACGCGTTCGAAGAAGAACTCCGGGAGGCCCGCCGAGCCGCCGAGGCCGCGAACGAAGCCAAGAGCCAGTTTCTGGCCAACATGAGTCACGAAATCCGAACCCCCATGACGGCCATCCTGGGGTTTGCCGACATTCTCTTGGCTCGCCTCCAGGACGAGGACGCGAAGGCCTGCCTGGAGACGATCAAGGAGAATGGCGATTACCTCTGCGAAATCCTCAACGACATTCTAGACCTCTCGAAGATCGAATCGGGCAAGTTGACGGCTCGGAGCGAGGAGTGCGACGTCGTGGGCATCCTGGCAAACGTTCGGTCCCTCATGGACGTCCGGGCCAGGGAAAAGAGTCTTGGCTTGTCGGTCGAGTTCACGGGCGAGATTCCCAGAACCATACAGACGGACGCGAAGATGTTTCGTCAGGTCCTGATGAACCTCGTCGGGAACGCCATCAAGTTCACCGAAGCCGGTGTCGTCCGAATCGTCACAAAGTGTTTGCCGGAGGAAGAACGGCTCGAACTCTCAGTGATCGACCCCG
>CAYYUU010001134.1:0-2714 GCA_964474955.1 uncultured Alcaligenaceae bacterium
GAGGGACTTTGAAAAAGCCCTCAAGAAACAGGACAGACATTTATTTCCCGTTCCGAGTGTACCTATTACTTCTGGTCACTCAAACTTCCGAATCCGACTATATCTTCGATACCCTTCCCACACGTCACCGTTGCCGAGGACTCGGGGATCTCCCGTTTTTTTCAAATAGCTCTCTAACTCACTCCGCAATTCACGAAACACCTTGGTGTGCTTCGCATTGGTCGCTAGGTTGTTGAGATTCCCCGGATCTTTGCTCAGGTCAAATAATTCGTGTTCGGGTCGCTTTGCAACTGCCCAGTCGAAGAACTTTTTATATTTCTTTTTGTTCTCGATGATAAACGTTTTTGATGGAGCCGCATCGATGTCATAGTAGCCGAACGGAGCGCCGCCAACACCTCGCGGATCACCAGCGGGCCAACGATCTGGTTTGAAGTTTCGGATGTAAAGATACTTGCCCTTGCGAATACATCGACATGGGTACGTCCAGTTGTTCACGCGCGAAGACGAATGCCGTTCGCGAGACGAAAATATTCGGATTCGTTTCGGATCGACCTGGCCGCTTTTCTTCGAGAGTAGGATTGGCAACAGACTCTTTCCGACCATCTGTTTGTGCGGCTTGAGT
The DNA here is from genome assembly GCA_964474955.1 of uncultured Alcaligenaceae bacterium. Taxonomy (GTDB): domain Bacteria; phylum Planctomycetota; class Planctomycetia; order Gemmatales; family Gemmataceae; genus CAYRFQ01. The sequence continues at coordinate 623 of CAYYUU010001134.1, forward strand.
CCGGCTACTTCGAGAAACGTCGGCGCGAAGTCGACGAATCCGACGAGATCATCGACGACTCGGTTGCCCTTCACTCGGTCTCCCCAACGGATCGCGAGCGGGACGTGAATGCCGTATTCGTAGAGGTTCGCCTTGGCTCTTGGGAATGGCATGCCGTTGTCACTGGTCACGATGATGATCGTGTTCTCGAGTTCTCCGGCTTGTTCCAGGATGCGGAGGATTTTGCCCAGATGGCTGTCGAACCACTCGATCTCCACGGCGTAGTCGAGTAAGTCGCTGCGTATCTCTTTCGTATCGGGCAAGAATGGCGGGACTTCGACGTTCTTGAGCTTCTTGCCCATCTTGAGCCCAATTCCTTTCTGATACGAGCGATGCGGCTCCGTCCCACCGACCCAAAAACAAAATGGCTTGTTCTTCGGTTTCTTCGAAAGGAAGTCCTTGAAATTCTCGGCGTAGTCGTTCCGATTAATTCCCTTTGCTGGGGGCACATTCCGTTTCTTGTTGTAGGCGGGCCCGGCGGGATTTCGTTTTCGTCCGCTTGCTTTCCAGTTCCCCGGTCCCCAAGGTTTGCCGGTGTAGCCGACGAAGTAGCCGACCTGCTCCAACAACGACGGATACACAGCCAATTCTTTGGGAAACGAGCTGGCGTGTGTCCCGGCCTGTTTGTTCATCCAGGGATGACGGCCCGTGAGAATCGAGGCTCGCGAGGGACTGCACCCGCAAGATGCGGCGTACGCGTTGTTGAACAAGATCCCTTCTTTGGCCACTCGGTCGAACGCCGGCGTCTTGACGAACTTGCAACCGTATGCGCTGCAATGCGGATACGACTGATCGTCGGAGATCACGAACAAAATGTTCGGCTTCTTCTTGGCCTTCGCCCCGGCTTGCGCTGGATCGGGAGAGAACCAAACCACAAACACCGAGAGAATTAACACGCACGCAGGCCGAAGAAACGGTGAACGATTGCGAAAGTACATCATGGGAGTCACTCCTTCCATTGTCGGTTTTTGGTTCGTCTGGAAAGTTGCTTTTCGCGGAGCGAAAAGCAACTTTCCCAAATACGACGCGTATTACTTTAACCTCTCACCGCCAAGTCGCCCTGCATTCGTAACACACCAAATAATCTTCTTTCATCGTGATGAGCGGAATCCAACAAAAGGGCCAGCAACAGGGAAAGCACGCGAGAACTCCGAAAACAATCCAACCTCCTTCGCTGATCCGCTCGCGTCTCAACGGTGGTTCGGGTGAGCCACAGGCGCGGCATTCTCTTCTTCTCCGTCGTCGCCGCGGGTAGTCGTCATAGTCGTCGTAGGGATCCCGTCGGGCTCCTCGTTCCCAACCCGTTCGTTCTCGCTTGTAGTCGTCGCGTCCCGAGGTCCTTCTCTCGGAACGTCCACGGTCGTAATCATCTTCGTCGTACCGGGAATGCGAGGAACCTCTGCCAGAACGAGGTTCGTCCCAGTCCTCGTCGTAATCACTGCGTCGCCCGGAGCCCGGAGCCCCAGTCAGATCGTCGGATTCGGGGACGATGATGTATTGTCCGCAAGTACACTGGACTTCTTCCCCCACGTACTCCGGGCGAGTTTGAAGTAACTCGCCGCAATCAGGACACCGAAATTGGATCATCTTCGCCGTTCCTGAAATGTCGACCGAAAGATGGAAACCCACACGTTGCTATTTTCAATGGCGGAGAAGGAGGGAAAAGACAAAACAAAACAAAGACAAAAGCGGCGTCGAGCCGCCGCACTCCAAAACAAAACAAAACAAAAAATACCAAAGCGGCAGCAAGCTGCCGCACTCCAAACCTAAAACAAAACAAAAATCGAGCTACAACAAACTTCGTGTTCCGAGCCACGGAACAAAGTCAAAGAGCAGTCGTCAGTTGTGAAAAAGCATCTTCGCGAGCAGTTCCTTGATCAACTTTGCGGCCAACATCGCGGTGATGCCCACGAGATCTTTGTGCGGGTTCAGTTCCACGACGTCGGCACCAACGACGTCTCCGGAAATCCTCTCCACTAGAGAAAGCACTTCCCGTGTCGTAAAGCCGCCGGGTTCGGGGTGCGAGACTCCCGGAGCAAAGGCTGGATCGATT
>CAYYUU010001135.1:0-2711 GCA_964474955.1 uncultured Alcaligenaceae bacterium
AAAACAAGTGTCGCGTTTTGATTCGTCCGAGTAGTTGCTTTCCGCGGAGGCGCGAGAAGCAACTTTCTTCCACGCAACACTTGTTGATCCGACCGTCCAGCACGCACTTTTCGTGGGAACCTCTCCACTATGAACATCCGTTGCCCCAAATGCCAAACAGTCTTGAGCATCGCGCCCGAACATGCCGGAATGGTGCTCGCGTGTCCCAAGTGTCAGCAACACATTCGTGCTCCCGGACAACCTCCCGCGGCCCAGCCCCAACCGGTGCCACAACAACCGGTGCCACAACAACCGGTGCCGCAACATCCACCACAACCACCTCCGCCTCCACAGCGCACAGTTCCGGCGGGACCAGCGAGCGATTTTGATTTTGGCGAGCCAGAACAACCATCCCGACGGCGGCAAAACGAAGCGGCCCAACAACGCCCGGGTCATTCGGACGATTCCAGGCATACTGGTTCGGGCGGAATTTTTGAAGAGGTGGGATTCGAAGACAAGCCGCGATCTTCCGCTCGCCCTTGCCCGGAGATTCCCCCGCACGTCGCCCACGAAGTTCAGCAACTTGGCCAACCGCAACAATACGTCCAAATCGGCGCAAACGAAGTGTGGACAATCCTTATCGTCATCAGCGTGATTCTTGGCGTGGTCCTTCTGGTGGTTGGCTCATACGTCCTCGTCTCCGAAGGTTGGCGGGACACTCCCATCGGCTTGGTGGGGTTAATGTTCGTGCCCTGGATATTGTTGGGATTCTTCATCGTCGGTCGCCTTTTCCTGGACCCTCCGGTTCACTTGTGGGCTTGCGAACACGGAATAATATGGAGCTGTCAGGACAAAGGCGGGGCATTCTTTTGGGACGAAGTTGGTGACTTCCGGAAGCGAACCACGGCAGTGTTTTTGGCGACACATGGTCAAGTCGCCGACAAACCTTATCAAATCCAGTTCGAATTCATCTTTTCCGAACCCAATGGAAAGGTATTCAAACTCGCGTCCGAACTCTCAACATACGACATGAAGGAAAGCAAAAAGGGTGTGAAGGACTTTGGAGAGTACGTCGAAGAACAAACCAGCGCGGCCGTGCTGCCTATCTTTCGGGAACAACTCCAACAAGGCGAGAAACTCCAATTCCGAAGTTTCTGCCTCGACCGAGAAGCCGTTTACGCAAAACGGCCTGGCGTCGGGAAAAACTCCAAAGAACTGGAACTCGACGCCGTCGATGAAGTCATTCTCGAACAAGGCCATTTTATAGTTGTCGATGAGGATGGGTTCGAATGGGCCAATGTCTCGACGATCGATGTCTCGTACTTGGGTGTGTTCATGGCTCTGACGAATGAAGCAGCCGAAGATGCTCTGGACCGACGGCGACAACAACGGCGAGAAAGACCCAGACCACCGCGCCGGCGAAGATGAATTTTCCCGACATTCGGAAGTTTTGTTCCCAAAGCCGAGTCAGTCCGACGGGATTCCCACCACACGAGGGCAAAACTTGCGTATAATACGCGGCACGTGGTTGTCCACAACAACGAGCCCTTTTGAACGGAACCCGTCATGCCCCTGGATTGGTCGCCATTCGTCGAAATCGTGCGGAACCACAGCCGTTTCGTGCTGACCACGCACGTCCGGCCCGACGCCGACGGTCTTGGCTCGATGCTCGGGTTGCAGGAAATTCTCCAGGGACTCGGGAAAACTGTACGTATGGCGATTGCGAGTACATGGCCACCACGGTACACTTTTTTGGACCCTGAAAAGAAGATAGAACGTTACTCCACCGAAGACGAATCCTGGCACGATCACGACGCCGCAATCGTGTTGGATACAGGCACGTGGGGACAACTCGGCGACTTCGGCGATTTTCTGAAGGCCTTTGAGGGTGAAAAAATCGTCATCGACCACCACGTTTCCCAGGACGATTTGGGTGCATTGCAAATGGTCGACACGACCGCAGAAGCCACCGGGCGACTCGTCTATGAGGCCATCACCGCGCTCGGTGCCTCGGTGATTAAGACTGCCGCGAATCAAATTTTTGCCGCCTTGGCGACAGACACTGGTTGGTTTCGTCACAACAACACGAGCGCGCGAACGTTCGCTCTGGCCGAGAAACTCATGCAAGCCGGAGCCGAACCGACGAATTTGTACAACCTGCTTTACGAACAAAATAGCCTCCCCCGGATCAAGCTCACATCATTGGTGCTGGAGCGAATGCAAGTCGTCGAAAATGGAACGGTCGCCTTCACAGAAGTACGTCGAACCGATTACGCCGAGACTGGCGCAACGCCGCAAGACACCGAAGATTTGATCAACTATTGTCGTTCGCTCGCCGGCGTCGAAGTCGCGGCCTTCTTCATGGAGCAACCCGCTGGGGGAGTGAAAGTCAGCTTCCGCTCACGCTCGAAGGTCAACGTCGCCGCCATCGCTGAGAAGTTTGGCGGAGGCGGACACCGCCTCGCGGCCGGAACGATCCTCACCACGAGCATGGAAGATGCCCAGCAACAGGTCCTCGCTTCGATCCGAGAGGCGTTGGCCGAGTAGAGTCCTCGAATTGATGTTGCCCTATACTGCCCGAAGCGCGAGCGAGGGACATGAGGGTAGGTGGCTTTTGCTGCGAAGTAGCCGAAAGCCACCGGAGCGATCAAACAACATTGAGCGTAGGTGGCTTTTGCTGCGATGCAGCGGAAAGCCACCGGAGCGAACAAACAACACTGAGCGCAGGTGGC
>CAYYUU010001136.1:0-2706 GCA_964474955.1 uncultured Alcaligenaceae bacterium
AGTGATGCTTCCAAAGCCGATTTACCATCATGGGTGTCCTGAGCGTATTGCCCGAAGAAAGGAGCTTCTCGGCGAGCGCTAACCTTCCGCTTCCTTTCTCCCCCATCGATTTATTCCCGACGAAGACTTCGAGATATCTTCGCGGGACTTCTTCGCCGAGCGTCTTGTGGTTGCCGCGTATGTAGACGTGCTCGTTAACCGGAGTTCCGTCTCGCATCGCCAACACGCGAGTGGGGTTCGGAATTTTCGCTTCGGCTTGTTGTTTCTTGCGGAGCAGGGCAGCCATCTGCGGTTCGATGTTGATCAACTGCGCGAAGATCCGGGGCTTGATGGCCTTGAACTCGGGACTCGTTAGCATCCAGTTGAGGATTTCAAAGCGATCTTTTGCGTCGGGCAGTTTCGCGAGCTTACCTTGTTCCCAATCTCGCACGACCTCGGCGAGGAGCTGTTGATATCGTTCCCCGAGAGCCTGCGGCGTCTTGACTTTCTCGTCCTTGAGCAACTCGGCGAGAACCGAATTCAGAGGAGAACTTGGTGGCCCACCGTCGGACAACACGACCTTCTCGACTCCCACAAAACCGTTTCCGTTATCGTGAAACTCGACGTACGCCCGGTGTCCTGGCCACATACTCAGGTCAATCGTGTACCAGCGAGGCTCGTCGCCATGGTTCACGCCGATCTGCAATCCGCCATAGATGGGATTCCGAATGATTTGGAATCCATCGAGAATCACGCGAACTTGTGCTCCTCGTCCACGCATCAACAGATGCAATTTCTTTTTGGTAATTTGGAACGTCGGAGACATCAACACACCCTGGAACCGATCGGAGCGAAGGCCGCTGTGGGCAATTCGCGGAGGCATTACTCGTTGGATCGGATGGAGATTGTTGACCTGAAAATCTGCTGTTGTTCCTTCGCTCGGCCCGTCGCCGAAGGCGTGTCCGGTCGGGAACCACGAATTAAACTGGCCGGGTTCGAACTCTTTCAAGATGACGATTTTATCTTTCTCACCGCTCCTACGTTTCGCCTTCTCCAATAGCTTGGCGCGTCGAGCTTGCATTTCTTTGAGGGGCAACGGCTGACCATTGCGCGTCAACACACTCCAGGCGTGAAGCGGATTCTTTTGATCTCGAGTTCGCTGCAGAGCCATCTTTTGCCACTTTTTTGGACCGTTTTCTTTTCCTAACAAATAATTCGAAAGTTGATCGATCTGGTTGCACAACACCATCGCCGTGCGCTGTTTCGCCACCTTCATCATCTTCGTTTGGCATTCGTGGATGGCCTTCTCGGCCTTCTCGAAGGGCGTCGGGTTATCGACGAACGCACGTTGATATCGCGAGCTTTGGATGTAACCGACGAGCGAATAATAGTCTCGCGTCGTGATTGCATCGAACTTGTGGTCGTGGCACCGAGCACAAGCGACAGTCAGACCCAGAAACGTTTTCGAGAAAACATCGATCTGGTTATCGATACGGTCCGCCTGGTCGCCCTTGACATCCACCGGCGAATGTTTGCCCTCGCCGAGCCACCAAAAGCCCGTTGCCAGAATCGATTCGTTGGTATTGCTTTTGGGATGCCGCCGCGGTTTCGCGAGCAGGTCTCCAGCGATGTGTTCTTTCACGAATTGATCGTAGGGCACGTCGTTGTTGAATGCACGAATTACATAATCGCGATAGTGATAGGCTTCTGGGATTTCGAAATCAAATTCGTGTCCGCGCGTGTCGGCGTAGCGAACGAGGTCGAGCCAAAGCCGCCCCCAGCGTTCGCCATAGTGAGGAGATTTCAACAGCCGATTCACAACCTTCTCATAGGCCTTTGGGGATTTATCATTGACGAAGTCTTGGATCTCCTTCGGCGTCGGCGGCAGACCGATCAAATCAAATGTCACTCTTCGCAAAAGGGTATAGCGATCCGCTGGCGGATTGGGTTGAAGCCCTTTTTCTTCCAACTTCGTGAGCACGAAATTATCGACTGGAGTGAGGGGCCATTTTGAGTCCTTGACCCTCGGCACGTCGGGGCGTTGAATGGGTTGAAACGACCAATGTTTCGCTCGCTCTTCGAGGTCAATTCCTTTCCGATTGATCCTCTTGGCGACCTTGTCGGTCTTCGGCCACGGAGCCCCCATCTTGACCCAGGCTTCGAGGTCCGCGATTTGTTGCTTGCTCAATTTCTTCTTCGGCGGCATTCGCAAATCCGGATCGCCATACCGCACGGCTTTGATCATGCGGCTCTTATCTGGGTTTCCGGGTACGATCGCAGGTCCGTTGTCACCACCTTGGAGAATCAAGGCCCGCGAATCCAGCGCGAGCCCGCCACGCTGTCGCCTTCTTTCGGTCGAGTGACATTTCTTGCAGTTCGCAGCAAGGAGCGGGCGGATTTTTTGTTCGAAGAATTCCAGTTGTGCGGAGGTGGGTTCGTCGGCTTGTGCGTGGCCACAGACGAGCGAAAGCAAAAACGCAAATGTCCACAGCAGGCGAGGGATTCCTTGGGATCGCATACGGCTCTCCGGAGTTTTGTGCGATGGGTAGCCACGGCACAAAACGACCATGACTCTCGGGAGGGTTGGCAATACTTGGCGGGAACTCAATATCTCTATAATTATACCGAACTTGGCGAGATCATGCGAGCGAGAGGGCCTGTTGGATCAAGGAAGGAGGTCAAGACCAGCTTTGCAGCTGCAAGTTCTCTGTTGTAGCATGGAAATGG